>CAZARO010000413.1:0-5497 GCA_964487165.1 uncultured Solibacteraceae bacterium
CCGCCCGCTGGGATCGAGTTCAGCAGCTGTTCCACGAGGCCGCCGGCCGCTCCGAATCCGAGCGGCCGCAGTTCCTTGAGGAGGCCTGCGGCGAAGACCAGGACCTGCTGGCGGCGGTGACCGCGATGCTGGAAGAAGATGCGCGCGCTTCGCTGCTGGACTACAATGTCGCCCAAGTGGCGAGCCATGTTTTCGGCGATCCGCTCTCCGCTTCCTTCCAAGAATTCGGCCCCTATCGAATCCGCAACATACTCGGCGAAGGCGGGATGGGGGTAGTTTACCTGGCGGAGCGCAAAGATCTGGGCAACCTGGTGGCCATCAAGATCCTGCGCGATGCCTGGCTCTCCCCCGCCAGGCGCGAGCGCTTCGCGGCGGAACAACGGACGCTGGCGCAACTGAACCATCCGTCCATCGCCAGGCTTTACGACGCCAACACCTTGCCCGACGGGACGCCCTGGTTCGTGATGGAGTACGTCGACGGCGTGCCGCTCACCGCTTATTGCAACCGGAACAACTGCTCCGTGGAAGCCCGGCTGCGAGTGCTTCGGGCGGTGGCCGAGGCGGTTCAATACGCCCACGACCGTGGCATCGTGCATCGCGACCTGAAGCCGTCCAACATACTGGTCAAGCCGGACGGCTCCCCCCGCCTGCTCGATTTCGGTATCGCCAAGCAGTTCGATGCCGAGGGCCGGCCGGTCGACCGGACGCACACTGATTTCCGTCCCATGACGCCTGCCTATGCGGCGCCCGAGCAACTCCGCGGCGAACCGGTCGGCCCCCGTGCCGACGTCTACTCGCTGGGCGTGATTCTCTACGAATTGGCGGCCGGACGGCTGCCCTTCGAGCTTTCTCACAGTACTCCGGCTGAGGCGGCTGCAATCGTCACGGGCCGCGATCCGGTAAGACCATCCGCGGAGGCCTCCCGCAACGGCGGCGGACTCTCGTGGGCCGATCTCGACGTTCTCTGCCTGACGGCGATGCATCCGGATCCGAACCGCAGATACCAGTCGGTGGAAGCGCTGATTGGGGATATCGACCGCTGCCTGAATCGCCAACCGCTGGCCGCGCGGCGCGATTCCCTGGGCTACACCGCCGCCAGCATTGTCCGGCGAAACGCCCGGAAAGTGTCCGCGGCACTGGCGGTGTTCGCGCTGGTGGCCGCCGCCGTCGGCATAACGCTGCACGTCTCCCGGAGAGCCACACCCTCGATGCCAAGATCGCTGTCCATTGCCGTCCTGCCCTTGCAGAACGCCGACACCGACCACGGCCTCGATTATCTCTCGATGGCTTTAGGGGATGAGATCGCGACTACTCTCGGGTATGTGCGCTCGCTCTCCGTCCGGCCCTTTGAGGACACTCGCCAGTATGCCGGCGCCGGGCAGGATCCGCTGCAGGCTGGGCGTGCCTTGCACGCGACCCATGTGGTGACCGGTCATTTTCTGCGCGCTGGGGAGCAACTGCAGATCGTATTGGAAGCCACGGAGGTAGCGACCGCGCGCCTGCTCTGGCAGGACGTTCTGGATGTCCCGGCGCAGAACATGGTGGCCATGCAGGCCCAAATCGCAGCCAAGACCAGAAGAGGGCTGGCGCCGGTACTGGGAGTATCGGAGTTCGCCACCGGCAATCCTCCCAAGCCGCGGAACGAAGAGGCATACGATTTATATCTACGAGACAAAGCCCTCCCCGACGGTCTCGAACAGAACAAGCGGGGCACGGAAATGCTGGAAAGGTCGGTGGCCCTCGATCCGGGGTACGCTCCGGCGTGGGAGAAGCTCGCCGCAAGATACGTGGCGGACGTTTGGTATAGGAATGGCAGCCCGGTGTTGATGCAACGATGGTACGCCGCGGCGGAGAAGGCCGCCGCGCTCGACCCGGATAACGTCATTTTCCGCGCCAACGAATTCTATACCGCCGCCACCGCCGGCCCTCAACCCGGAAAGAATTTGATGACCCGCGGGGAGGCGTATCGCGGGATCGAGGCTCTGGTTCGCCGGCGGCCGGACAGCGCCCGTCTTCACTTCCTGGTGAGCTGGATTTTGCGCGATACCGGTGTGCTGGAGGAATCGGCGCGCGAGTGCGATACCTCGATTCTGCTCGACGCGCAGGACGCCGGGGCGCGATCCTGCGCGGTCACGTTTATGTTCCTGGGAAATTATCGGCGCGCTCTGGAATATCTGCATCTCGATCCCGGTTCGGAGTTCGAGCAAGCCATCTCGATGGATGTACTGATTCGCCAGCGGAAAGAAGCCGAAGCTCTCGCCGGCCTTCCCCGCACGCCGCCGCAGTGGGCCGGATACGAAATGCTGATGGCCTTTCTGGAGCACCGGCCGGCGCGCGAAATCGCTGCTCTAGCGCTGGCGGTGAAGCCCTCGCCCGATCCGGAGATGAATTATTTTTCCGCGGCCCACCTGGCGTATTGCGGCCAAACCGGCGCCGCTCTTGAGATGCTGAAACAGGCGGTGGCAGGAGGCTACTGTTCCTATCCGGCGATGGATTCGGATCCGCTGCTCGCGAGTTTGCGAGCCAGGACGGAATTCAAAGAAATCCGCGCGGCGGCCATGGAATGCCGGAATACCTTCCTGTCGCAACGAGGACCGGGGTCGCCGCCGTAGTCCGTTTGCTCTAATGACTTGTGGGGCAGACTTTCAGAGGGAGTTGCAAAATTCGAAGAACCGCTTGCTTGCGCGCGCGGCTCAGAATGGCGTCTCTGTGTTTGCAAGAGCCTACCGAGCCGCGACCGCGAGGGAGCGGTCGATCAGCCGGATATTGCAGCTCCTGAGAAGCGTGCGCCGGAGTTTAGCCTGGCTTTAGCCGGCTTTCCTCGATGCCCGATGAATTTCTCGGGCTTCGCGGCGCGATGTCGGCTGGACTCGAAGCCAAAGAAACTGTCTCGGCTGCTGACGTCGTCTGTTCGGGGGGCTGAAGCCCGCGCCACCAAGACGTGGGCTTCAGTCCGCCAGTGAGGGAGCAAGTGGCTAATCGCCAGATAGCCGCGTAGCGGTTTCCAACCTGACCCACACCCTGCTACCCTCAGGCATTAGGCAAACCTATGTCAGAGAAAGTGGCCGTGTTCGACACCACCCTGCGAGACGGCGAGCAAGCCGCTGGCACGCGGCTCGGCAGCAGGGAGAAACTTACCATCGCCCGCCAACTGGCGCTGCTCCACGTGGACGTCATCGAGGCGGGCTATCCCGGATCTTCGCCTGAAGACGCCGAGGCCGTACAATTGATCGCGCGGGAAATCGAAGGCCCTTCCATTTGCGCCTTATCCCGCGCGATCCCCGTCGATATCGAGGCCTGCGGCAAGGCACTTGCCCGCGCCCGCCGGCCGCGCATCCACACCGGGATCGGCGCTTCCGACATCCACATCGCCGGCAAATTTCGCGACGAGCGCTATGGCAAGAGTCTGGGCGAAAAAAAGGCGACTATTCTGCGTATGGCGGTGGACGCCGTTAAACTGGCCAGGCAATACGCCGACGACGTCGAGTTCTACGCCGAGGACGCCGCCCGCGCCGATCTCCCCTACCTGGTGGAAATGCTGCAGGCGGCCATCGATGCCGGCGCCACGGTCGTCAATATTCCCGATACCACCGGCTACGCCGTGCCGGAACAATACGGCCGCCTGATTCGCACCATTTGCGAGCAAGTGCCCAACATCGGCCGGGCGACCATCAGCGTTCACTGTCATGACGATCTGGGGCTGGCGGTGGCCAATTCTCTCTATGGCATCCTCAATGGCGCGCGCCAGGTGGAGGGCACCATCAACGGGGTCGGCGAGCGGGCCGGCAACGCCGCGCTGGAGGAAGTGGTGATGGCCCTCCGCACGCGCGCCGACTTTTTCAACCTGCACACCGACCTGGATGCGCGCGAGTTCTACCGCACCAGCCGTATGGTGGCCAACGCGCTGGGAATGAAAGTCCCGCCCAACAAGGCCGTGGTGGGCGACAATGCGTTTTCGCATAGCTCGGGAATTCACGTGGATGGCTTCCTCAAGGAGCGCGAGACCTATGAGATCCTGCGGCCGGAGGATGTGGGCGTGTCCGAAAGCCGGGTGGTATTGACGGCGCGCACCGGCCGGCACGGCCTGCGGGACCGTCTCAAGAAACTGGGCTACGCGCTTTCCGACCTGGAGTTGAACCAGGCCTACGATCGCTTTCTGTCCGTGGCCGACAAGAAGCAGGAAGTCTTCGACGAGGACCTGATCGCCATCCTCCATGACGAGCTCCATCCCCTGCCGGAACTCTATCAACTGGATTACCTGCACATTTATAGCGGGACGGCGGCGATTCCCACGGCGACCGTGAGAGTGCGCCTGCCAGACGGGGTGCGCGAGGGCGCCGCCATCGGGGACGGCCCGGTGGATGCCGTGTGCAAGGCTATCGCCGCGGTGACGGGCACGGCCGCCAAACTCGGCCGGTACGAGATTCGGGCGGTGACCAGCGGGACGGAGGCTTTGGGTGAGGTCACCATGCAGGTTACAGACGCGGGCCGAAAGGTGCTGGGCCGGGGCGCTTCCACGGACATAATCGAAGCCAGCGCCAAGGCTTACGTAGACGCTTTGAACAAACTTGCCAACCTGGCGGGAAAGTTGTGATGGGACTGGCTTCGGATCTGAGCCCGGTTGCGGTAAAGTAGGTGTGTCCATGGGGTCTGTGCAGTCTGGTGTGCGCAAAAACTACGAAGCCGTGTCGCTTCCGATCTGGCTGGAGCTGCTGGCCGGCGTCGAGATGCTCTATCTGCGAGTGACGCCGGTCTATTGGGGCTATGGCATTCCGCAGGGCGACGGCGCCGCGGTGGTGGTGGTTCCCGGCTTCCTGCTAAGCGACCTGTACCTCACGGAGTTCCGCGCCTGGCTGGGCCGTATTGGGTACCGCCCCTACAGTTCCGGGATCGGAATCAACGCGGAGTGCCCCAATCTGCTCATCAAGCGGCACCTGGTAGACACCGTGGAACGGGCGTACCAGGAGACGGGCAAGAAAGTCCACATCATCGGGCACAGCCTGGGCGGCGTTCTGGCGCGCGCCATGGCGTCGCAGATGCCCGATCAGGTGGCCTCGGTGATCACGCTGGGCGCGCCTTTCCGGGGCGTTTCAGTTCACCCCATGATCCTGCGCGCGGTGAATATGGTGCGCGGCCAGATCCACAAACGGAACGCCGAGCTGGTGCTGCCGTCGTGCTACACCGGCGCCTGCACCTGCCGGTTTCTGGAATCGCTGGTGCTGAACCTCCCGAGGTCCGTGCGCCGGACGGCGGTGTATACCAAGACTGACGGGATCGTGGACTGGAGGGTCTGCCGGACGGGAAACAAAGCCAACGATTTCGAGGTCGCGAGTACCCATATCGGGCTGGTTTTCAACCCCATCGTGTACGAACTGGTGGCGCGCCGGTTAGCCGGAAAGCGCCGTTCGGGGTAGGTTAGCACTCCATTTCGTAAGTTCGCCAAACGTATTCTGCTGCAACCGCTCCCTGACGGTCGCGGCTCTGAACGAGGCTGCAT
>CAZARO010000414.1:0-5496 GCA_964487165.1 uncultured Solibacteraceae bacterium
TCCGCCCCACAATTAACGCAGAATCCCAGCTTTCCGGCAATGTAAGTGACATTGCGATGCCATCCTGCCCCACGGAAAGTGGCCAATCTCCAGGCGCGGACTTCGGCCAGCGAGGCTAGTTTGCTTGCCCCACGCAAAACTAGCCAATCAGATCTTATTTAGTTAGAATTGTGGTTGGTATGAAGTTCGCCGCCTGCCTGTGTCTCTGCGCGTTCACTCTCTGCGCCGCCGACTCCGCCAAGACGCTTTTCGACGGAGCGGTAACGGCGCTGTCCGCCGGAGATACCGAGGGTGCCGAGCGCGGATTCCAGGCGGTCCTCCGCCAGGAGCCGCGCAACATCGCGGCGCTTAGCAATCTGGGCGTCATCTACTCGCGCACCAGCCGTTCCGACCAAGCCATCGCGGCCTACCGGCGGGCGCTCGAGATCAGCCCGGACGATCGCGCGATTCTCCTCAATCTCGGGCTTGTCTACCTACGGCAGGAGGACCACGCCAAAGCGCTCCCGCTGTTTTCGCGCGTGGTGGCACTCGATCCGCACCACCTGCAGGCGCGCCAGTTGCAGGCACTCTGCCGCGCCTACCTGGGACAACTGGAGCCGGCGATTCAGGAGCTCGAAGCCTTGCGCGCGGCCAATCCGCAAGACGGCGAGATCCTCTTTCTGTTGGGATTTGCCTATCTGAAGAACCAGGAGCCGGAAAAGGCCAAGCCGATTTTCGAGACCATGATGGACGCGGCCGGTCCGGCGCGGGCGCAGTTCCTGATCGGCCGGGCCAATTATGAAGCCACTAAGTTTGCGCAATCCGAGCAGAGCTTCCTGGACGTGCTCCGGCTGGATCCGCAATTTCCCGGTGCGCACCTGGAATTGGGAAAAGTCTACATCTGCCTGCGCCGGACTGAGGACGCGATCCGGGAGCTGCAACTGGCCGTAAAAGACGACCCCGGCGACGCGAATTATTTCCTGGGCGGTCTGCTGGTGCAGGAAGGCCGTTTTGCCGAGGGGGTTTCCTACCTGGAGCGGGCCAAACTGGCGAAGCCGGACTCCTGGGCGGTCTACTTCTACCTGGGAAAGGCCAAACTACGGCTGGAGAAGCCGGCGGAAGCCGTGGTACTGCTGCAAAGGGCCGTGGCATTGAACCCGACGGATGAGGTATCCGCCTATTACCAGCTTGGACGGGCGCTCGAAGCTTGCGGGCGGCAAGAGGAAGCGAACCGCGCCCTGGCCCACGTCCGCGACCTGCGAGCAGCCGCCCTGGAAGCCGCTACACTCGACGGTCACGTATCGGGCGCCCGCTAAGCCGACCCGTTAACCCCGGCGCCCGGCCCCAACCCATAATAACGACGAATTGATTCGATTGATCTTACACGGGTGACACACGGTGAAACCCTTGTAACGTCCGCCATTTCGGCATCATAATCGACCGGCTTAGGTGGAAGAGTGTTAACTGATGGCAAACGTCTCCAAGGATCGGTTGCGTGAGCGGGCTGGCTGCACCACCCAAATTGGCACTGTAGGGTTTATGAACAACAGACTTCGCGATCCTGAAGTGTTGTATAAATCTACGAAATCTGTTTTTCTGCCAAACGTCCCTTGTTTTCCTAATTGCTTTGGATTACGTTTGACATCAGGTAGGAATTGCTTTCAGGACGACGCGTGTTTATCGCGCCAGAAATGGCGGGAGGGTCTCCTCGTCGCCATACAGAACAATCAGTCTCATAACGTAAAAAAGAGGGTTTATGAATTCGAGGAACACCTGGAATCGTGTGATGATCGGTGTGCTTGCAGCGTTTCTTCTCACGCTGTTGGCGCAGCCGGGCATGGCGCAAACCCAGTATATCAGCGGTACCGTTGTAGACACTTCCGGTGGAATTGTTCCCGACGCCGCCGTCAAGATTCAAGACGCGGTCAAGGGAGGTCCCGGCCGGCAAGTCAGCACGGATCAGGCAGGCCGCTTTCAGGCCATCGACCTGGAGCCTGGCCGGTACACCATTAGTGTTGAAAAGTCAGGCTTCAAGAAGTCTGAACTCACGGTCACCTTGGACGTCAACGTCAAGTTGGACGTAGGGGCAATCAAACTGGCGGTGGGCAACGTGTCCGATGTCGTATCCGTGGAAGCGGACGCCACACCGGTAGTTACCACCAACACCATGGACAAGTCGTACATCGTCGATAAGACGGAAATTTCCGACATGCCCATCAATGGCCGCAACTTTACTTCGATCATGACCATGGTACCGGGCATGACCAGCGCCGCGCAAAGCGATTTCGCGGTTGACTTCAACGACGTGTCGCAGTTCCACTCTCTCGGTGGACGCGGCTCGGAAAATAACATGTACCTGGACGGATCGCCGAATATCGACGTCGGTGACAATCAATCCCAGTACACGCAAGCCAGTATCGATACCATCGCCGAGTTCCGCGTGCTGCAGAGCGGCTTCAACGCCGAGTACGGCCGTAACTCCGGCATGGTGATCGCGGTACAGACCAAGTCGGGCGGTGCGGCCTTCCATGGCACCGCGTACGAATATCTCCGCAATAACGATTTCGACGCCAAGTGCGTGCAGTGCAACGGGCTGCAACCGACCCTCCGTTACAACCAGTTCGGCGGTAACCTGAGCGGTTGGGTTCCGGTGCCGAAAATCTCCACGAAGTCGGACAAGAGATTGTTCTTCTTCTATAACCGGGAGATGACGCGCCGCAACCAGCCGACCAACGGCTACGCCGACGTTCCCAACGCCACCATTCTTGAACAAGGGAATTTCAGCCCGTGGCTGCTGACCACTAACATGACTTATGCTCCCAATTTCAAGAACGGCACGGTTTTTGAACCGGGAACCATCACGCGCGACGGCGCGGGCAACGTCACCGGCGGTATTCCGTTCCCCAATAACACGGTTCCGCAATCGATGTGGCAACCGATGAGCGCCGCGTACCTGAAAATCTATACGGGAATCCCGGGTTACGCCAACCTTGGCGCCACCCCCGGAAATCCGGGTTATGTACGCGACTACTGGACCGATTTCGACGACCTGACGAAGAACCAGGACATGCTGCGCGTGGACTACAACATCAACAGCAAGATGACCAGTTTCTTCCGCTGGGTGAACGATTATCAGAAGGAATCCGTAGCCAACGGAATCTGGGGCTACGAGCCTTTCCCGCTGCAGGAACAGGCGCGGCCTAAGCCGGGCAGTTCCTGGTCGTGGAACCTGGTAACCACCTTCACGCCTACCGTGGCTTCGGAGACAATTCTGTCATACAACCACCAGTCGCAGTCGCTGTCGGTTGTGGGCACCAACCCGCTCGATCGCGGCACCGTCGGCGCCAATTTTCCACAGATCTTCCCGGCGACCAACATTACCAACTCGGTTCCCGATCTGAGCGCCGGCGCTCTGGGATTTTCCCTGGGCGACCCGGGCTGGCACAATTGGGGCAAAGATTACGGCGTTACCGAGAACCTGTCGTGGGTAAAGGGCGGCCATAACTTCAAGTTTGGCGTCTTTTACAATCGCGACGATAAAGCGCAGACCGGAAGCTGGGGCATGGAAGGCAACATCAACTTTAACGGCAACTCGACCATGGCTAATGACACTAACCAGGGCATTGCCAACATGATGTTGGGCAACTTCTCCAGTTACACCAACCTCAGCGGCGCGGTATTCCCCTGGTTCCGCTTCTGGGAATTCGACTTTTACGCCCAGGACAACTGGAAGGTCACCAAGCGTCTGACCATTGACTACGGGTTGCGCTTCGTCCATATGGCTCCCACCTACACCGTCGTGCGCGGCGGCACACCGGGTGGCGAAGGCAACTGGACGCTCTATAGCGTGGATCTCAGCAAGTACAACAAGGCCAATGCGCCCGTCATCAACACGACTAACGGAGTGGTGAACGGATATCAGCCCGGTTTCATCGAAGCGAATCCAGTTACGGCGCTCACGAATCTGGGGATGATCTGCGATCCCTGCTCCGGCACGGACCCTGGATTTTCTGCGGCCAAGTCGTTCCCCGAGCCCCGTCTGGGCTTCGCGTACGACCTGTTTGGCGACGGCAAGACGTCTTTGCGCGCCGGCGGCGCCATGTTTAACGAACGCCTCCGCCAGAACAACTTCAGCTTCGGCGCGGGCGGCCAGTTCCCCAATCTCTACTCGGGATCGGTGTACAACCAAAACGTCGCTAACTTCAGTCTGAACGGCGTGGGGACGGCCACTTCGCCCATCCAACCGCCTAACATGACGATTTGGCCCACCAATAACACTATGCCGAGCATCTACTCGTGGTACGCAGGTATTCAGCACGAGTTGCCGGCCAAGTTCGCTCTGGATCTTTCGTATTCCGGCAGCCACTCCATTCACCTGATGGACCAACGCGCAGTCAATGCCCTTCCGGCAGGGTATTTCATGAACAACAACCTGTCGTCATCGGTCAATGGCTGGAACAGCGCGCTTCTGCCGTATGCCGGCTGGGGCAACCTGACCGCCATCGAAACCAATGCCTTCGCCAATTACGACGCCCTGATGATCCGCCTCAACCGGCGCTTCGCCAACAATCTGGCCGTGAACTTCGATTACACCTGGTCTCACGTACTGGACACCGGCGACAACGACTCCGACGCCATTAACAACCCCTTCTGCATCAAGTGCAGCTACGCCAATGCCGGTTACGACCAGCCGAACGTGGCTTCGCTCGACGTGGTCTATATGCTCCCGAAGGTGACGGGCTCGTTCGCCAACGCGTTCACCAAGCAGGTCTTCAACGGATGGGAACTGAGCGGCATTTTCCGGTACCAGTCGGGCATGCCATTCACGGTTAATGCCAACGGAAGCCTGTACGGCGAGAACATCGGCAACAACGGCGGACAATACGTCAATCTGTCGGGTAATCCCTACTCCACCAACGGCGGCTCTCTGGTACTCAATCAGTCGGCCTTCTTCCGTCCGCCGGACGGCCAATGGGGCAGTCTGGGACGCAACTCTCTTCGCATGCCGGGCATTACCAACACCGACCTGGCGCTCATGAAGAGCTTCGCCGTCACTCCGGAACGGGTGAAGTTGACGTTCCGTCTCGAAGTGTTCAACCTGTTCAACCATCCGGAACTCTGGGCCATCAATACCGGCTTCTCGGGCGATAACCCAGGCAGCGGACTTTCCGCCAGCGACGGCCAGTTCGGGCAGCCTGCTTCGAACGGCTATCGCGATCCCCGCACGCTCCAATTGTCTCTCCGGCTCGCATTCTAAAGCTGGCGAGTAAACTGAAACAAACTAACCCCCGCTGCTCTGAACAGGGCAGCGGGGGTTTTTCTTTAGCACCACTGACGCGCCTGCGGCGATATCCATGGGGTCTGAAGCTAGACTAAGTGGGGCAGGTTGGCAACCTGCGGGACCCAAAGGGTACCCCTGGTAACCCGCCCGGTCCGCATCATCGATACCGCAGAAGGCCGATTGCCACTCGGCCGCAGGATGCCATCCCAATGTCACTTACATTGGCCTATGAGCCG
>CAZARO010000415.1:0-5494 GCA_964487165.1 uncultured Solibacteraceae bacterium
TGGCCAACTGGAGCGGCCAGTGGCCCGGGTTAGTGGGGATGCTAAATCTCAACGGTTGTCTCACCAAGGCCGGGGTACCTTATTCCACGCTGTGGAGTGAGGATTTCACCGACGAGCATTTTCTTGGTGGATTGCGGCAATGGCTGGGCGGCAGCCACGTGCGGCACGACACCTCGCATGCGCGGCCCCTGCAGGCCTTCCGGCTGCCGGCACAAGCGCTGGCCATCGGCCAGGACTTGTCGGCCCAGATGCTGCGCGAGAGGGCCATCATGGGGGTGTTCGACGAGGGGTGCATGGGCATGTACAACGCCATCATTCCCGACGAGAACCTCATGCCGATGGGAGTTTTCAAGGAGCGGCTGAGCCAGTCGGCGCTGTTCGCCGCGATGCGCAACGTGCCCGACGAGGAGGGCCGCGCGGTGCGCCACTGGCTGGACGAAAAGGGCATGCATTTCCATACCGGCCCTCATCCGGAAACCGATCTTACCGACGGCCAGATCCTGGAGCAGTGCAAGATGTACATCGCGGCGCTGCGCATCGCCGACGATTTCGGCTGCGACATCATCGGTATCCAATACCAGCAGGGCTTGAAGGATCTGGCCCCGGCATCCGACCTGGCGGAGGGCCTGTTGAATAACGTCGACCGTCCGCCGGTGAGCGCTGC
This sequence comes from uncultured Solibacteraceae bacterium, assembly GCA_964487165.1. Lineage (GTDB taxonomy): Bacteria > Acidobacteriota > Terriglobia > Bryobacterales > Bryobacteraceae > PALSA-129. Next base: position 665 of record CAZARO010000415.1, read on the forward strand.
CGGAAACGGCCGCGTGCTGTACGAAGGGCGGGCGCTGCCGCACTTCAACGAAGTGGACGAATGCGCCGGGCTGGACGCGCTGGTCACCAACCGGGTGTGGACCAGGCTCGGTTACAATCCCGAGACCACGCTGCACGACATCCGCTATGGCGAGGCGTACAACGGCGAATTCGTGTGGGTTTTCGAAATCTCCGGCTCCGTGCCGCCGCAGCACCTCATGGGCGGCTACGCCGGGGCCATCAGTGAGCGCCAGCCGGGAATGTATTTCCGTCTCGGCGGCGGCACCATCAAGGGTGTCTGTAAGCCGGGCGAGATCGTCTGGAGCCGCATCTACCTGGAGGGCGGACGGCTGCACGCCGATCTCGGGCGCGCCAAGGTGGTGGAACTGCCGCGCGAGGAAACCGAACGCCGGTGGCGCGATACCACTCCGCAGTGGCCCATTATGCACGCGGTGCTGTACGGAGTGTCGCGCGATCAGTTGATGGCCAAGCACCAGGCCAATCACGTGCAGGTGGCATACGGCAGCGATGCCGCGGCGGCCAACACGGCGTTGGCGGCGAAGGCGGCGATGTTCGCCGAAATGGGCATCGCAGTGAATATTTGCGGCACGGAGCATGGGCTGGCGGAGGCCTGAAGTTTGACGTGGAGGCTCTAACCGCGGTAACTTGCTTTAAGAGCCTCCATCCCGGCGCGGTAGCCAAGTGGTAAGGCAAAGGTCTGCAAAACCTTTATTCGTCGGTTCGATCCCGACCCGCGCCTCCAACTTTTTCAACGTAAGGCACTTACTTTTCTTGGCGCTGTCACCAAACGACTTGAATCCCTGACAGGGCGCGTGCGACACCAGCCACGACGGGACGTACATCGCCAAGAGCGGCGGAACATCATGCCCCCGGGCAGCCTTGCAGATTCGCGTCCAGCGTAGGAGCGCCAGCTACGGTAGCATACGGCATGCGCCGCGCTTTCGTCCTTGCGTTCCTGGGAATGCTGCTGGCTGTCGCCTGTGCCGCCCGCGACAAGCCGATACCGGTAAAGGTGGTCGTGATCGCCATGTTCGAGCGCGGCGCGGACTCGGGCGATGATCCCGGCGAACTGCAGTATTGGGTCGAGCGGAATCACCTCGACCGTGTGCTCCCGTTTCGGCAGGGCTTCCACGATCTGCGCATGAATCGCGAAGGTGTGCTGGCCGTCCTCACCGGCGTCGGGACGGCAAAATCCGCAGCGGCGATCATGGCTCTCGGGATGGACCCGCGCTTCGATCTGACGAAAGCGTACTGGTTGGTAGCGGGCATCTCCGGAATCAATCCGGAACGCGGCAGTCTCGGGTCGGCGGCGTGGGCGGAATGGGTGGTGGATGGCGACCTCGCGCGCGAGATCGACGCGCGCGAAATCCCCGCCGATTGGAAGACGGGCTATCTGCCGCTGCGAGGCTCCGTGCCTTTCGAACAGCCGCACACCTCGAACGAGGGAGAGGTGTACCGCCTCGATCCCGGACTGGTGGATTGGGCGTTCCGCTTGACCGAGCACGTTTCCCTGGCCGATTCGGAGGCGATGCAGGAAATGCGTAACCGGTATCCATCTGCCAACGCGCGGCGCCCTCCGTTCGTGATGAAGGGCGACACCATATCCTCGGGGACCTTCTGGCACGGCAAACTGCTGAACCAGTGGGCGACGGAATGGGTCAAGTACCACACCGGAGGCGCGGGCGAGTTCGCGACCACTGCGATGGAGGACACCGGAACCTTGCAGTCGCTGACATTTCTCGCGAAGGCGGGGCGTGCCGACCTGAAGCGCGTGCTGGTCCTGCGGACCGCGAGCAATTTCGACATGCCGCCGCCGGGCGTTACCGCGGCGGAGAATCTGGCGCAGATGAAGATCGGGCGCTACTCCGCATACCTGCCCGCGCTGGAAGCAGCCTGGCGCGTGGGGAACACGGTAGTCCAGGAGCTGGTACAGGGATGGGCCAAGTATCGGGAGACGCCGCCGGGACATGACTGATCGCGCGCCGGAACGTCCGGACGCAGCGGCTATTCCGAGACTGCCGGTAACACCGCAGATCGAGGCGCCACTCCCGGCGCGATTGTGTCTGGCGCCGGATGGCTTGATACCGTAATCTTGAATGACGATGAGTACTCCATTTCATAAGTTCGCCAACGTATTCTGCTGCAGCCGCTCCCTGATGGTCGCGGCTCTGAACGAGGCTGCATGCGGAGCCGCGACCGTAAGGGAGCGGTTGCAGTTGGATCTGCGGAATACGCATCTCTATTTGCGAAATAGTGTACTAAGTGATCTTCAACGCCTCCCCGCGCGCTGCGTCTTCCCTTTGCTCGTTCTTGCGGGCACCATATTCGCAGCGGGGCCGGAGACGGTGCACTTCCCAAGCGAGGATCGTCAAACCAACCTGGTGGGCTACCTCTTTTTGCCGGCCGGAGGCGGCGCCCACGCAGCGGTAGTCATGATGCACGGCCGCGCCGGTCCGTATTCGTCGCTCGCCCACGGTGTCTACACCGCCGCCACACTCTCCAAGCGCCACAAAGAATGGGGCGAGTTCTGGGCGCAACGCGGCTACCTTGCGCTTCTGGTGGATAGCTTCGGCCCGCGCGGCTACCCGGCGGGCTTCCCGAAGGGGAGCTACGAAGATCGTCCATCCGCGGTTAGCGAGCAGACCGTGCGGCCTCTCGACGCCTACGGAGCCTTGCGCTATCTGCGCGCACGCGGCGACGTCATCGCCGGCCGCATCGGTGTCCAAGGGTGGTCGAACGGCGGGATGACCGTCCTGGTCACCATGAGCGACCATGCTCCGGGCATCGAGCAGCCTACTTCGGCAACCGGCTTCCGCGCCGCTATTGCGGAGTATCCCGGCTGCGGCATGGAAGCCATTAAAGGGCGATACCTCTCCTACGCACCTATCCTTCTGATGATCGCTTCCGCCGACGCGGAAGTCTCGCCCCAGCGTTGTGAGGACTTCGCCCAGAGGGCCCGCGCCTCCGGCAGCAATCTGGAACCGATCGTATATCCCGGCGCGGAACACGACTTTGACGACCCGAGCACGGGCAAACAATCCAACCCGGCAAACCGTAGCGCCACGGAGGACGCTATGCGCCGCGCGGAATCTTTTTTCGATGCGCGTCTCCGGAAGTAGCGGCGGTCACGGCGCCGATCTCTTATCGTGTACTTTGATCTTGACAAGCGATCTTTTTCGATTTACATATAAGTGGATCTTTATTTCCTAAATCGGAAGCAGCGGATGAGAGGAGGCTCACTCGTTCGAAAACAGCCTCCAACGGCGCTTCCTTGGCGCCGGTATTGAATCCCCGCGGTGGTGTGTGTCCGAAAAGTACATGACAGGGTGCGCTTTGCCGCGCCCGGAGCCTGGCCATATGTTTGCCGAACAGATTGAACAGCCTTTCGAGTCCATCGAGAGCGCCCACGACTACATGAACATCCTGGCCACCACTGTCCTGGAGGTCATGGGCGAATTGCAACGCGACCGGGAGCGGGCGCTGCGCGATGGCGAACAACGCCGCGCGCAAGCCATCGGCCTCGCAATTTTCAAGCTGAAAACGCTTAACTGTTACGTGTTTAAGAGCCGGCGGACGCTCAATGACCTTCGCATTCTCCGGAGGCTGATTCTGAACGAGCGTTTGTCCGTGGAGAGTGTCATGGCGGCGATGTAGCCGCCGGTGATCGCCGGGGCCTCGTCGCTGCTCATTTTTGTTGAGAGCGAGGATATGTTGCACGGTGCGGGAAAGTATTGACTCCATCGCGGGAGCCATGTTTTGGCTCGTCCGCGGGAGGGATCTGTTTCTCTTCCTCCACCTATTGGGACTCTTCTGTTTCGCCTACATCGCGGCCCGGCGGCTGGTTCCACTCCTGCGGGCGCAGCGGGATCTCCGGTTGGACCGGCCACTGGCACGGCTGGGCCGGCTCTTGCGTTTCTGGCTGGCGCAATGGCGGCATCCGCGGTACCGCTTCGCGGGCGTCATTCACATTCTGATCTTCGCCGGCTTTTTGCTCCTGGCCAGCCGGGCGTTCGCGGTCCTCGCCATGGGGATCTCGGACCGCTTCGCCGGCCCACCTGGCGGCCTCTACGACACAATACGGGATTACGCCTCGACTGTTGTCTTCCTCTGCATGGGCATCGCCATCGTTCGCCGCCTCGCCTTTGCACCGGCCCGCTACGGCCGCCGCTCCGCTGACGCCATTTTTCTGCTCGCGCTGATCGCCATCCTGATGGCCGCGGACGGCGTTTTCGAGGGCAGCCAGGCCGCCTTTCATGCCCGGCAGGGCGGCGCGGCGGAATTGTTTCCGGCGCTTTCTCTGCCCTGGATCTTCGCGGCCATTTTCTCTTCCACCAGCCTCGCGGCGCTGGTCAACCTGCACCTGGGCGCCTATCTCGCCCACGAAGTGACGTTCTTCTTCCTGCTTTGCTACCGCCCCTTCGGCATCCAGTTCCACGTAGAGACGTCGCTGTTTTCGATTTACTTCTCGAAGCTGGACCGCGGGACCGTGAAGCCGGTGCGGTGGGGCGTCCCGGACCAGCACCTGGACACCGTGCCCTCTTTCGGCGTCAAGAAGATCGAGGACTTCACCTGGAAGCATCTGCTGGATTTCTACTCCTGCGCGGATTGCGGGCGATGCTCGGACCAGTGCCCCGCCAACGCAGCCGGCAGGCCCCTGTCGCCAAGGGCCCTCACTATTAAGACCAGGGATTACCTGTTCCGCAAGTACCCGGTGTTTGGCCGGTCCCGAGACGGCACACCCCTGGTCGGCGGCCTCTACTCCGAAGACGAGATCTGGTCATGCACTACCTGCGGCGCCTGTGAAGAGGAG
>CAZARO010000416.1:0-5492 GCA_964487165.1 uncultured Solibacteraceae bacterium
GTGAAGAGGGCCGAGTTGGCGATGCCGAAGCGCACCTCTTTGCCTTCCATGTTGCCGCCCGGTTGCGTCGCCGTAGCAGCGGTCTGAATGCCCAGCTTACCCAGGTTCGGGTTACCCGACGCCTCGGCCGGATATGTCACGAAGACCCCGGCCAAAAAGAGAATGCTCATGGCGGCGAACAGCGCCCAGCCTTGCCGCGTGTCTTTGACCATCTTGCCGAACGTGTAGGTCAGCCCGGCGGGAATGATAAAGATGAAGATCATCTGCAGGAAGTTGGAGAACGGCGTAGGGTTCTCAAAGGGGTGCGCCGAATTGGCGTTGGTGAATCCGCCGCCGTTGGTGCCGATCATCTTAATGGCTTCCTGGGAGGCCAGCGGCCCCTGCGGAAGCGTCTGTACGGCGCCCTCCAGCGTGGCCACCTTGGTGTAGGGATGGAAATTCTGAATGCAGCCCTGGGAAACCAGCAGCAGCGCGCCGATCACGCTCAGCGGCAGCAGAACGTAGACCGTGCAGCGGACGAAATCCACCCAGAAACTGCCCAGCGTCTTGGCCGAATGGCGCGCAAACCCGCGCGCAAATGCGATGGCCACGCAGATTCCCGCGGCCGCCGACCAGAAGTTGTGGGTAGCCAGCGCGATCATCTGGCTGAAGTAACTCATGGTCGTTTCGGGAGTATAGGACTGGTAATTCGTGTTGGTCCCGAAGCTGGTGGACGTATTGAACGCCAAGTCGGTCCCGACGTTGGGGAGGCCCTGCGGATTGAGCGGCAGCCATTGCTGGATGCGCAGCAGCAGATAGGTGAACAGGATGCTCACCAGGCTGAAAGCCAGCATCGCGCCGGCATAGATTGTCCAGTGCTGTTCGCCATTCTCATCGATGCCGCAGAGCTTGTACAGGCCGGCCTCCAGCGGACGAAGCACGGGGTGCAGGAAGGTGCGCTCCCCGGCGAATACTTTGGCCATGAAGCTGCCCAAGGGCTTGGTCAGCGCCAGCAGCACAAGAAAATACAGCGTGATTTGCAGAATTCCGTTTCCGGTCATCGAATCCTCTTCAGAACTTCTCGGGGCGCAGCAGGGCGTACAGCAGGTACACACCGATGGCCACCGCGATTAACAGAGACAATAGATATTCCATGGAATGCTCCTAGAGGCGCTCGCAGCCTTTCACGAACGCCCAACCAGCGGCGAAGAACAGAATGGAAACCAGTACGAAGAAGACGTCCAGCATTTTTCACCTATTCGATGTTGATGAGCGCGACTTTGTGGCCGGCAGCGGCCAGCGCGCGCGCAAGTTTCTCTTCTTGAGTGTGGCAGAGATGGGTCCAAGCGTGCCGGCGGGTGGCCAGCAGCACTGTCGAGCCGGGCTTCAAGGCGTAGCGGAATCCCTCCATACGGTCGCGCGCCAGGATTACTTGCGGCTGCACGGCAAGCGTGCAGTGGCTGGCGAGTTCCAGCAACTGTTCCACCAGGTGGGCATGCACCAGGGAGGGGCAAACGAACGGCAGGGGGTAAGGCAGAGTATGTACGGCAACCAAAAGTACGCGGGCATCCAGCCCCGCGGTCAGTACCGCGGCGCGTTCCAGGGCCGCGGCAGTACTTTCCGGCCCGGTGTAAGGGACCACCAATTCCAATTCGCCGCCGGCTTCGCCCGCGGTCAGACAGCCGGGGTCGATGCGAAACTCACCGCGAATCTCCACCTCTCCACCGTATAAGCCGAGGCATAAAGAAGTCGTAAAGAAAGGATCAGGATTGAGTTAATGCATTTCTCGTGCCGTTTCGGCCGCGAGCGCCAAATTCCTTAGCGCCGCGTTGGTACGAGTAGTAGTCCCAATAAGGCAATTCCCCCCGGACGGCAGCTTGACACACTACAGACGCACGCGTCAGACTTTGATTTGGCGCACTGCGGTGCCGATCGTAGCTGGAGCTCGGAGGATAATCGATTGAAGCTGTTACGCGGATTCGTAATGTTCGGCTTGGCGCTGCCTGTATGGGCGCAGTACGCCGGGCCGGCGATCCTATCGCGCGGGGAAGCTCCAGCGGCCATGACCGCTCCCACTTTGGATTTCGCATTTTCGATGGCTCTGACGGCAAACTACACCAACGGCCTGGTGGGGGTGGGTACCAACGCGCAAGGGCAACTGGTAAGCAAGGCTTCGTACGGCGGCGGGGCGACCCTGGGAGCCAGCGGCGCCCATAGTTGGAAGCACACGCGTATCGGCCTAAACTATAGCGGCAGCTTTTACGACTACGCTACCGCCAGTTACTTCGCCGGAATCAGCCAGGGGATTTCATTAAGCCTTACCCACCAGTTTTCGCGGCACGTCTCATTTTCTTTGGGGGAAAGTGCCGGATGGTTCACCATGTTCCCTCCGGCCACGGTTGGGCTGAACTCGGCCGTGTCCTTCGACCCCTCGCAGAGCAACATTCCCACCACCGATTTTTACGACAACCGCACCATTTACAGCAGCACCATGGCGAACCTGTCCTATCAGGCGTCCACGCGGCTTTCTTTCAGCATGGGCGGCGGCTATTTTACCGATCTCCGGCGTTCTTCCGGACTTTATTCAGCCAACGGCGAAAGTGCCATGGCCGATATGCAATACCGTCTTTCGCGCCGCGCAACCCTCGGGAGTTCCTACGGCTTCTCTCATTACGCCTACACCGGCAGCACCGGCGGCGCTTTCGTGAATAGCGCCACGGTGAGCTTGTCCATGCGCTTCAACCGCTGGACGGAGCTCTCGGCTTTTGGCGGAGCTTCACGCGTGAGCAGCAGGTTTGAGCAGACCGTGCCGATCAATCCGGCACTGCTGGCGATTCTTTGCCCTCCCAGCCTGGTGGCTACCTGCCCGCTCACCGGCGGAACGGTCATCAACAACCATCTCCTCTGGGCTCCCGATTTTGGCATTCGGTTTTCGCGGTCTTTTCAGCGCGGCGTGGCGTACTTGAGTGCCGGGGAATCTATAACCCCCGGAAACGGTCTGTTTCTTACGTCCAGATCGGAAAGCGCCAGCGCGGGCTACGGCTATTCGGGTCTTCGAAAGTGGAGCTTGAATCTCGGCGTCAGCTATGTCCGGGCGCTCTCGCTGGGAAACATCCAGGGAGGCTACGGTCAGGTTTCGGGGGCGTTCGGCGTGAGCCACCAGATCGTGGGGAAACTGAGTTTCGTTTCCTCGTTCAGCGCCACGGATTACCGCAGCGGTTCCTTCACGCCCTATAACCGGCTGATCTATAGCGCGTCGGCAGGCCTCGGCTTCTCCACTAAGAATATTCCCGTGCGATTCTTCTAGAGTCCGGGAATCCGGCTCCGAAGCGATCAGTACACCTTCGTGACCTTGGCCTCCACCCGCTGCGCCGTGGCGGCTGGCAGCGACTTATCCGCGGCGTGAACTGCGTCCCGGTCGTCTACGATCACGGCGAGGGTCGCCAGGTCGACGGTGGTGTGGAACAGCCATTTCCGCTGTCCGATAATGGGTTCGGATATGGCTGAAATGTTCACGAACCCGGTGATGCTGGTCAGTTCGATGCTTCCGCTCAGCACGGCCTTGCCCTCCGATTCGTGGACCGTGCATTCTATATTCGCACCCACGTCGACATACTGCGGCGATCCGTTGTCAATCGGAACACGGCTGAGGGCCTGGAAATTGCCTTTCCGTGAGTCGTCAACCAGCATGCTGAAGTGCTGGCTGGGTTGATTGCCGGCGTTGTGGACATCGAATTCCACCCGGTAGGCCGCGGGCGTCTCCTGAGCGTGGATCGCCAGCGTGGATACCAGAAACGTGGCGGCAATTAGTGCGGCGGGAATGCGCATGTTCTTTTACCTCTCCTGCATGAACTGACGAGCGATGGCGAGTAACCGTGGACGTAAAGGACGCCCTACCTTATAGGACCTGCGAAAATGTATCTTATGGGAAAGGTCTGCGTCCTATTTTGTCTCGCCGCCGCCGGCCTCGCGCAAGTTGTCCCCAGCGACGCCACCCTGGAGTTCGAAAACTCGCTGGTTCGCATCGTGCGCGTGCGGTACCGGCCCCATCAGAAGACCGCCATGCACGACCATCCCGCCACCCCCACGATCTTCGTTTACGTCACCAACGGCGGCCGCCTACGCATCAGCCATGCGGGCGAAGATGCCATCGTCCGCCCACCCGTCGAGGCCGGCGCCATCCGATTCCAGCATGCCGTCTCCGAGCGTCATGTAGTGGAAGAACTCGATGGGGTGGCGAGCGAGTATCTCTGCCTCGAACTGAAGGCCCAGCCGCCCGATCAGCCCCCCAGCGACGTTCGCCGCGCGCCCGGCGATCGCACAGTTTATGAAAGCCCCACCCTGCGCATCTACCGCGTCACCTGCCCGGCGCACGCCGCCTGCCCGGCGTCCGACCATCCCGACGATCCGGCCGTCGTCGTCACCGGTCGCGACTTTCGCTGGGAGCCGGCCGGCACGCCGCCGCCAGCAAACTCCTCCGGCACGGCCTGGGAACAAGTGCGCGTGGAGATTGTCGCTCCGGTGAAGCGCTAAGACGTTAGACGAGCTCGATGCGAATCTCGCGCCCGACTGCCATGGCCGCCCTTCATAGCGGCTTCCACCTGCCTGGCCAGCGCACGCTTAATGGCGGTGGCCGTGACCTCCTCGTAAATCCCCTCTTCGCGGAGCCAACTGTCAAAAAACGATCCCACGTTTTTCTTTTTCATCTGCCTCCTCGCCGCTTCCGCCTAAGGGCCTTCAGCGTTCTTGCACTGTATCATTATTGGTCCTCCGAATAGTCTCTTGCGTGAGGGACTGGCACGAATCACTGTCCGTGTTACCGAGCCGCGACCGAAGGGAGCGGTTCTACCACCGAACAACGCAAATTCCGCAAAACCCTTAAGCATCCTCAAACGACAGAATTCCGGGGTCTGAAAGCCCAACCCTACCGCGATCATCCAATTTGACACCCGTCTACCGCCAGTGATAAATGTAGTGTTCTTTCACAGGAGAGTGAATGGCCGACGAGCAAAAGCCCGAGGGCTCGCAAGCGGCTCCGCCCCCAGGGGGTGAAGCTGCCGCACCACCGGCGAAACCAGCCGCTCCGGCCGCCAAACCCGCACCTCCGAAACCAGCCGCGGCGGCCCATCCGGCCCCCAAACCGCCGAACGCGATGGCGGCCACGCCCTGGACCGGCGACCTCGCCAGCGAAATCAAGGAGCGCTTCGGCGACCGCATCGTCGAGACTTCCACCTACCTCGGCCAGAACTTCATGGTCGTCAAACCCGATTCCATCGTCCCCGTAATCGAATACCTCAAGCTCGAAGCCGATTTCGATTACCTGGTGGACATCACCGCCGTCGATTGGCCCAAGCGGGCCGAGCGCTTCGACGTGGTCTACATTATCTATAGCTTCGCGCGCAACGAGCGGGTGCGCATCAAGGCCTACATCAAAGACGATTACAAGCCGGAGACCGCGGTCAACGTACACCTCACGGCGAATTGGCTGGAACGCGAAGTGTTCGACATGTTCG
>CAZARO010000417.1:0-5487 GCA_964487165.1 uncultured Solibacteraceae bacterium
GGACGATGCTCCCGTTTCCGCCGGAGTGCTGCTCGACGTGAGCGGCAGCATGCGGAACAAAATGGCCAAAGCATCTGAAGCGGCCACGGAGTTCTTCAAGCTCGCCAACCGGGAGGATGAATTCTTCCTGGTGGAATTCAACTCGCGGGCGCGCCTGGCCGTGCCCTTCACCGGCGACTGGCCGGCGATTGCGGCGCGGATCGCAGCGACGAAACCCGCGGGTATGACCGCCATGCTGGACGGCATTCACCTGGCGATCGCGCAAATGAAACACGCGCACAATCCGCGCAAGGCGCTGGTGGTGGTCTCCGACGGCGGCGACAACTTCAGCCGGCGCAATCTCCGCGAATTAAAGGAGACGCTCATCGAATCGGACGTGCAGGTGTATGCCCTGGGGGTGTTCGACCACGATTATGCCGTCAAACATACGCCGGAAGAGCGCCACGGCCCGAGCCTTCTGGACCAGGTCGCGCTGGACACCGGAGGACGCACCTTTCCGGTGGTAGGCGTGGACCGTCTGCCGGACATCGGGGTGGAGATCGCGCGCGAAATGCGCAATCAGTACGTGCTGGGCTTCTCACCGGCGGCGGAGGCGGCCGACGGCAAGTATCATAAGGTCAATTTGAAGCTCGCGGCGCCCAACGCAGAGAGCCAGCTGCGGGCCTACTATCGGCAGGGGTATTACGCTCCCGGCCAGTAGCGGCCTGGGGCGCAGGTGCGGGTGGACCCTTAGGTTCGGCGACGGCCGGGGCAGTCACATGGTGTAGTGCCGCCTCACATTCTGACTTCACGGACCCGCAGGGGCCTCTTCTGACTCCTGACTTCCATATCCCGCAAGCGTCATAAGATAAGTATTTGCGCATCCGCTCCCTGACGGTCTCTGTAAGAGGAGCATACTGAGCCGCGCGCGTAAGCAAGGGGTTGATTGATCGCGCAGCGATCGACGACGTCGTGTTTTAGGTAAGAGGCGCATACTGAGCCGCGCGCGTAAAGTAAGCAAGCGGTTTGATCGCGCAGCGATCCACGACGTCGTGTTTAGCTATAATCTGGGGCACCGTGCCAGAGTTTCGCAAGCTCATCGCCAAATTGAAGAAGCACCACGGAGAACCGGCGCTGCCGCCTGCCCGCGGGCCGTTTGAGCTGGTGATGTGGGAGAACGCCTGCTACCTGCTCCCCGATACGCGGCGTGCGGCCGTCTTCGACGCGCTGCGGCAGCAGGTGGGGATGGACCCGCAATCCATCTGGAAAGCCGATCAGGAAGTGCTGCTGCCGCTTGCCAAAATGGGCGGAATGCGGCCCGAAACGCGCGTCTTTCGCTGGCGTGAAATCGCGCGCATTACCATCTCGCAGTTCGCGGGCGACCTGGATACCATCCTGCAGCTGCCGCACGACAAGGCCAAGCGGGCGCTGCAACAGTTCCCGAACATCGGGCAACCGGGCGCCGAGAAGATCCTGATGCTGTGCGGCATGAGCACCGGCCTGCCGCTCGAATCGAATGGCTTGCGCGTGCTCCAGCGCGTAGGCTACGGCCGCGCGCAGAAGGATTACGGCGCCACGTACCGGTCGGTGCAAGAGGCGCTGGCGGGACAGATCCCGCGGGACGCGGCGGAGTCGGCACGTGCGCACCTGCTGCTGCGTTATCATGGAAAGACCGTTTGCCGCAATAGCCAGCCGCTCTGCGAGGAGTGTCCAGTGGCCCCGGAATGCGCGTTCACGGCGAAACAGGTGTAACCGTGGCTTGAGCCGCGCCGTCGAGTGATTTTAGTGCTCCAACTCCACCTTCCCCAAACAAAAAAGGTATACTGCTCATTGCGTTATATCTGCGTAGTTTTGATCGCGGCTGCCAGTGGCACGGCCTCCGCCGCGCCGGTGGAAAAAGTCGACACCGAGACGGCGCTGAAACACGCTTACGCCGATTTGTTTAATTTCGATTTCAACGGCGCGCAGGAAATTCTCGACCGCCAGCGGCAAGTGGACCCGCAGGCACCGGTGGTGGTGGCCACCAAGGCGGCCGCGTACCTGTTTTCTGAGCTCGACCGGCTTCGCATCCTGGAACTGGACTTTTTCACCGACGACGAAAAGGTGGTGGATCGGCACAAGCTGGTTCCCGATCCGGCGATTCGCGCGAAATTCTTTTCGACCGTGGAGCAGTCCGACAAGCTGGCGTACGCGCGCCTGGCCGCCAAGGCCGACGACCCTGACGGATTGCTGGCACTCTGCATGACCACCGGCTTGGTTACGGACTACGCCGCGCTCATCGAAAAGCGGCGCTTCGGCAGTTTCGCGCTAGCCAAGAAAAGCCATATCTGGGCCAAAAAACTGCTCGATTTGAAGCCTCCGGTGGTGGACGCTTACATGACGTTCGGGACCGCCGAATACATCGTCGGCAGCCTGCCCTTCTTTTTCCGCTGGTTCGTACACCTGGACAATGTGGAAGGCAACAAAAAGAAGGGCATCGACGAACTGGAACTAGTGGCCAAGGAGGGCAAGTATTACGGCCCGTTCGCCCGCATGCTGCTGTCGGTGATCGCCATGCGGGAGAAGCGGCCGCGGGATGCCGAAGCCCTGCTAGCCGGGCTGGCCAGCGATTATCCGCAGAATCCCCTGATTCGCCAGGAGTTGGCACGCGCGCGTAGAGAGGCAAATCCCATCATTACCGGGCCCGGCACAAAGAAATAGAAACACTTTGCGCCCCCCGGCCATCCAATTTAGTGATTATTATGACTCTGCAAAGGGTGGGTTTAGCGCGGCTGGCGATGGCAATGGCCCTCGTGGCCGCCGTGGGGCGCGTGCCAGCGGCCCATGCGCAGGCCGCCGATCCTCGTCTTGTCGAGGCGCATAAGCTCTATAATTCCACAGATTTCGAGCAATCATTGAAAGTATTACAGGCGATTCTGCCTAGGACTGGCCCGGTCTACCTGCTCATGGGCCGGAACTACTATATGGAGGCCGATTATAAGCGCGCTACGGACGCGATCGAGAAGGCGTTGGCTATGGAGCCAGCCAATGCCGAGTATGCGTTGTGGCTGGGACGCGCATGGGGACGCCGCGCCGAGACATCCAGCCCTTTCACGGCGCCCGTGTACGCTTCTCGGGCACGCCAGTATTTTGAAAAGTCGGTGCAGCTAAACCCAACCAATCTAGAGGCTCAGAGCGATCTCTTCGAGTATTACCTGGAGGCGCCCGGGTTCCTGGGCGGCGGTTTGGACCGGGCCGAATCGACGGCCGCGAACATGGGCCAGATCAGTCCGGCGGAGGGCCAATGGGCGGAAGCCAAACTGGCCGAGAAGCGCAAGGAATCGCGCAGCGCGGAAGCGCATCTGCGCATGGCCGTGCAACTGGCCCCACAGCAGGTGGGCAAGATCATCGAACTGGCCCGTTTTCTCACCAAACAGGGCCGCTACCAGGAGGCCGACCAGAGTTTCGAGCGCGCCGAGATGGTGGCGCCGAACAGTCCCCGGGTGGTCTTTGCGAGAGCTTCTATTTACATAGAAGCGCATCATAATATGGATGTTGCGAAGCAATTACTGAAGCGTTACATGAGCATGGATCTGCAGCCTGACGATCCGCCCAAATCGGAAGCTGCCAAGCTTCTTCGCCAGGCGCAAGGCGGCTAAGCGGGACCATGTTCTTGGGCGAGTCCCTCCGCTTCAGCGCGCAGGCGCTGCGTGCCAATCCGGTCCGTTCGCTGCTGACCGGCCTCGGAATGGTGATCGGGACGGCGTCGGTAATCCTGGTGGTGACCATCTCGCTCACCAGCCGCGATTACATTCTGGAGCAGGTGGAAGGCGTCGGGTCGAACATCATTTTCGCCTACTATGCCACCGGCGGCCCGTCCCGTCCGACGGCCGATGCCGACTACGTGAAAATGGCCGACGTGGCCGCTGTCCGCTCGGAACTGAGCGCGGATATCACGGCGGCGACCGGGGTTATGTCCAACTACGACCAGATTCTGATCGCCGGCAAGCTGCAGGATATCAAGATCAACGGCACCGATGAATATTACAGCGCGGTGCGCAACCTGGTGATCGCCAGCGGCCGTTTTCTGGATGCCGGCGACATCGCCCGGCGCGAGAAAGTCGCGCTGCTGACCGACCACCTGGCGGAACGGATGTACGGCAGTTCGGCGGCGGCGCTGGGCCGCGTCACGCGACTGTACGGACTGCAGTTTACGGTCATCGGCACGTTTCACGAGCGGGTGGAGACGTTCGGCCAATCGGAGGTGGATCGCGATACGGTGGTAATTCCGATTACCGTACTGCGCTATTTCACGCCGGTGGAGCGGATCGACCCGTTATATGTGCAGGTGCGCTCGGCGCCGGAGGTGGAGCGGACGGCGGTGCGGGTGCAGGAGATCCTTGAGGCCCGGCATCGTCCCGGCGCCACCTACCGGGTGGATACGCTGACGGCGATCCTGAATGCCGCCAAGAATATTTCGCTGATTCTCTCGCTGGTGCTGGTGCTGGTCTCCGGGATCACGCTGGTGATTTCGGGGATCGGGATCATGAATATTATGCTGGTGACGGTCACGGAGCGAACGCGCGAGATCGGCGTGCGGATGGCGGTGGGCGCGTCGGCGCGGTTGATTCTGCTGCAATTTCTCACCGAGGCCATGATGGTGAGCCTTTCGGGCGGCCTGATCGGGATTCTGGTGGGAGTGGCGATGCCGCTGCAGTACATCGGGCACCGGCCGGCCATGGCGAGCGTGGTCTCGGTGCTCCACGGTCTGCTCTACATCGTCTATCTCGTCACGGCGGCGGATCTCGCCCGCCGGGCGCGCTTTGGTATCGGCCAGCTGGTGGCGATGGTGTGTGCGGGGTTTCTTCCCTTCCTCGCCTTCTACATGGAGTGGCGGACCACCCGGCGGGTGCACGAGCTCTCGGAGGCACACGGCGCTGCGGCGGCTACGAGGACGGGCGACTCGGGAGCCCCTTAGCTCCCCGCCGCGAAGACCGACGCCAGCTCGGCGGGGACTGCGGTCTCGAGCTGGTCGTAGCGGCACGACTCAGGCGTCCGGTCGCCTCGCCATCTGCGAAACGTCGTGGCGTGGCGGAAGCGATCGCCCTGCAGGTGGTCGTAGGCGACTTCGCAGACGAGCCCGATCCGCAGCGGTTCGAAGGACAGATCCCGCCCGGCGTTCCAGCGGCTCTGGGCTCCCGGTACCCGCCCTCCTGGCTCGTCCTGACCGGGCTGCCCCCACGACCACGGGTGCTCGTCGCCGGCTTCGACGCGATACGGGGCCAGCTCGTCGACGAGCTCGAGGCGGCGGGCGTCGGTGAACGACGACGTCACGCCGACGTGGTGCAGCACCCCCTCGTCGTCGTAGAGGCCGAGCAGGAGCGACCCGATCTTGCCCCCGTTCTTGTGCCACCGGAAGCCACCGACAGCGCAGTCGGCGGTGCGCTCGTGCTTCACCTTGGTCCAGCCCCGTTGGCCTTCGGCGTAGGAGCCGGCGAGGTGTTTCGCGATGACGCCGTCGAGGCCGGC
>CAZARO010000418.1:0-5483 GCA_964487165.1 uncultured Solibacteraceae bacterium
GGAATCCGCACCAGCCCGATCGTATTTCTCACGATGATGCTGCCATCCTCACCCCAGCTCGCGCTGGGCAAGCCGCCGAAGCCCCCCCCGAGCGGGACCACGGCGCCGCCTTCCACGGAGATTTTGTTCAGCTTGTTGCCGGCCCAGAATCCGACCCAATGCCCGTCCGGCGAGAAGAAAGGTGCGCCTGCTGCCCCCTGCGTTCCCGTCAGCTCAGTAGCTTTCGGTTGATCGAGGCGCCGGGTGAACAGCCTGGTTGGCGCGCCAGAGGCGTATACCAGCCGCGTTCCATCGGGCGAGACGATGACACTGCTCCCGGTCATAAAGGGGGCGGGTAGCGAAACATCCGCGCCCAGATCGACGTCCAGCCGCACCAGCGGACGATCCACAGGCTTCTCCGCGTGCCACGGCGCCCAGAGCGAAACCGCCGTGGTGACCGCCAGGATGCCCGCCGCAATCCAGGGCAGCTTCGTTGCGCGAGCCTTCGCCGGCGGCCCCTGATCCTCCAGTAGCAGGCGCCAATCGCCGATGGCTTGCAATCTCCGCCGCGGGTCCTTTTCGAGACAGCTGCGCAGCAGACGTTGCACCTTCGCGGGTACTAGCTCCAGGTTGGGCTGCTCCTTGATCACCGAGGCTAATGTTTCCGAGAGGTCGTCGCCCTGAAACAACCTCTGCCCCGCAAGCATCTCGTACAGCACAACGCCGAAGGCCCAGATATCGGCGCGCTTGTCCACGGGCTTGGCGCGCGCCTGTTCCGGCGACATGTAAGCCGCCGTGCCAAGGATCACGCCCGCTTGCGTGGCGGCCATGCTGATGGTCGGCGAGGCTTCGGGACTGCTGGCGGCCGCTGCCGCCTCGGCTACCTTCGCCAATCCGAAATCGAGAACCTTGACCGAGCCGTCGGGCTTGAGCTTGATGTTGCCGGGCTTCAGATCGCGATGCACGATCCCTTTCTCATGCGCGGCTTCGAGCGCGTCGGCGATCTTGGCCGCAATGGCGAGCGCTTCATCGAGGGGGATGGCGCCTTGCTGGATCCGGTCGGCGAGCGTCGGGCCTTCGATCAACTCCATAACGAGGTAATTCGGGCCAACGTCGTGCAGCGTGCAGATGTTGGGATGATTCAGCGTAGCGATGGCGCGGGCTTCGCGCTCGAAGCGATCGGAGAATTGCTCGGCCGAAACTTTGACGGCGACGTCGCGCCCGAGGCGCGTGTCGCGGGCCCGATACACCTCGCCCATGCCGCCCGCGCCGATTGGCTCAAGGATCTCGTACGGCCCAAGTTTTGTGCCAACGGAAAGCGGCATAAGCGCAATTTAGATCAGTGTATCAGTGGGAGCGCGGATCGGGAATGGATGACGGCCCACTCGGCCCACTCCGGGCCCACACGGAAAAAGGCCGCCTGCCGAGGACCGACCGGATAAGGACTGAGAAACGCGCTAGGTTCTGGTAACGCTCGGAAGGCTTTTCGTTGACGATCCAAGTGTCGTTCTGCTGGAGACCTTGCGAATCTCGGGTGACGTGGTTCCGACGATGTATGGATCGCTGGGGATGCATGCCCGCCGGACCGGCAGAAGGCCGGCGATACCGTAGCTTACCTTCGCTTTTCGGCGCCGGCTCTCAGAGTCCCATCTCGAGGTCCATCGCCCTCAGAGTGGCGATCGTTTGCCGGATGGTGGAGCGCAGCAGAAGTTTCTCCGTTCCCTCCGGTTTCTTTGCCAGGAGCTGCTGGAATTCCGCAATCGTCTGGTTTGAGCGGCGCTCCAGAGTGGAGAGTCGCTCGTCGCTGGTGGGCGCTTCGGGCATCGCCTCGCGGCGCAGATCGGCAACTGCGGCGGCGATCTTCTCCGAATTCTCCGGGATCAACAGGATGGCTTCGCCATGGGCGTGAATCCGCTGGTCCCGAATGGCCGGCGCGATGGCGCGAAATTGCTCGGCAGTGATGCGCGCCAGTTGCGCCAGTTCGAAGTAGCTGGGACCGAATTCCTCCAGCAGGCGGATGATGCGATTGGCGTGGCGCCCGCTCAAGCCCAGATATTTCGGGCAGAATTCACCCCACGTAGCCGCCCGGCTCAGGTACAGGTTCTGATCGCGCATGCGGCGCAGACACTCGGCGTCGGCGGCGGAACAACGTCCTGCCATGGCGCCGAATGCCTGCCGCCGTCCCAGCATCTCGCCGAGTTCAAAGGCCGCCTGATCGTCGACCGGCGGAACAATCGTTGGTTCTTCCATTTCCTGCGCTCCAATTTTTGGGGACAAGTTGTCCCGAAGACAAGATCGATTTGCTGCGAACAAAAGAGTTGTTCGAAGACCCCGGGACAACTTGTCCCGAAGTCGCTCCCAGAATGGCATCGGTCCCAAGAGAGGCAGTTCACCCGGCGGCGAGCCGCGGTCCGCAGCCGATGGGAGAGAAGGGGTTGGCGCTGCGACATTTTCTGAAAATCGCTGTGACTCTTTTCCGGACTCTCAAATCCTGAGGTCTTAGAAGGAGAGCTGACCTCGTGTCGAGGCAAACACATTATTAGTTGCCGATGTTGGTGGGGCAGCCAATCCTGGCTGCAGGCCGCCTTTCAGACGGACCGGCCGGCTGGTAAGCCGGCCTGCAGGCAAGATTGCCTGCCCCACGAGGGGACTGGGGAATGAAGCGCGCATGAATCAGCCGGCCACCCTGGGCGGCAACTAGCGCTGGCGTTATCGCGAGCGCGCCTCACTCCGGCGCCCGCATCGCGCCTGCGGGAACTAACGCGGATGTACGATCGCTGACGCGACGGGTGGGACGTCTGGAAAGCCGTGGGCGCCCTCCGGGCACCGTGAGAGGTCGACTTTTCGTCAGCACCGCCGCGGCTTCTCCAGGTGATTCTTGTACGCTTTAAGTTAGGTGCCGCGGATTGCGCACGCAGCTCCTCGATACCGCCTGTTGCAATCGGAAAAGGCTATTGCGTCCAAACTTGCATGTGGGTTACAGTAGCCAAATATGATTTCCGGCAAGGTTGTAGTCTGGCAGGTTTGCGAGAATCGCCTCATCGAGAAGTTGCCGGATGGGTCGACTGCGGTCTTCGATACGCTGACCAAGACGGTGCATTCGATAAACGAAACTGCTGCGGCAGCCTTTGAGTCTTGCCGCGACCCGCGAACCGTGGCGCAGGTGGCAACGGCGATGCGGGAAATCCTGAAGACTCCGGTGACGGAAGAAATGGCGCTTGAGGCCATCGCCGAGTTGGAACAGGCGGGACTCGTCGCGTGCTCCGAGCCGCTGCCTATAAAGCCTGGACAGGCGTCGCGTCGTTCCCTGCTCAAGACGCTGGGAACCGTCGCCGCCACGGCTGCTCCTTTAGTGTTGTCGCTCTCGATGGCGGAACAGAGCGTGTATGCGCAGGGAGCCGGCTCGGGAACAACGACAAGTACGACCACAAGTACAACCACAACGTCGACCACGACCACGACTACAACCACGACGACCACCACCACGGCGGCGCCGGGCGTGAGGCTCTCCGGTATAACGCCGAATGTTATCTCGGGCTGCTCCGTCACGAACGGTGTCATCATTACTGGAGTGGGCACCCACTTCAGTTCGTCCTCGGTGGTTTCGTTCAGCTCCTCCTTCACCACCGCATCGAACGTCGTGGCGAACTCGGCGACCTCTTTAGAGCTCACCATCACCGGCCCCAATACCGGCACCTCTCAGGCGGTCACAGTAACCGTCACCACCGGATCTGAGGTCGCCGTCGGCACGAGTATTCTGTCATTTACCCCGTGTGCCTGATGGCCGGAGCTCGTGTCCGCCCATCCAAACACTAAAGGAGACGGAGCGCCGGCCGGGGACGAACGGCGCCTGCCGGTCGGCCGCGCGCTCGATATTCTGGAGCAGACGCCTCCCGATTCGCCTCTGCACCAGAGCCTCGCGAAAATGCTGGACGCGCGGCTGACAGCGGAGGGGCCACGTTTTGCGGCCCCCACCCCGAGGGGACGCGCGCGATTCCTCACTATCGGGATGGCTACCTTTGACGACTACGACGGGGTGTATTTTTCCGTCCAGGCTATCCGTTTATATCATCCGGAGATAACGGCTGATACCGAAATCCTGGTCCTGGACAATAATCCCGGGGGCCCGTGTTCAGCCGCGTTGAAGCAGCTGGAAACATACGTCGATGGCTATCGCTATGTTCCCTACGGCAGCAGCCGGGGAACGGCCGCGCGGGACTGGCTATTCCGCGAGGCCAATTCCCCTTACGTGCTGGTGATGGATTCGCACGTCTTATTTGCGCCCGGCTCCCTGGCGAAACTGGTCGAGTTTCTGAAAGCTCATCCGGATTCCAACGATCTTTGGCAGGGACCGATGCTGGGGGACGAGCTGACACATCTTTCCGCGAAATTCGGTCCGGTCTGGTCGGAGGGCATGTACGGCGTCTGGGAGCAGGATGCGCGCGCCGCCGATCCGGATGGCCCGCCGTTTGAGATCGAAATGCAGGGCCTGGGGGTATTCGCCTGCCGTAAGGAAGCGTGGCCGGGATTCAATCCCCGGTTCAACGGCTTTGGCGGTGAGGAGGGATACATCCATGAAAAGATCAGACGAAGGGGCGGCGCCGTCTTTTGTCTGCCGTTCCTTCGCTGGGTACACCGGTTCAACCGTCCGTTGGGCGCGCCCTATCGTCCAAACTGGAAGGATCGCATTCGCAACTATTCGATCGCCTGCGACGAGTTGGGCCTGGACCGCGGGCCGATGATCCACCACTTCGAGCAATTTCTGGGATCGGGGCAAGCGCGGCCACTGGTGGAGGCGGCGTGGCGGGAAATCGAAGGGCCGTTTCACTTCTTCGACGCCGTATATTCTCTCGCTCGCGAACGCCGGCCTGACTGCTGGAGCGCTCTGGATCTGGATGCCAAGATCCGCTTCTTCCGGGGGGTTGAGACGCCCTCGATGCCGGAAATCGGACGTGCCTTCGCGCACCGGTCCATTGTCGAGGAGGCGAACCGCCAAGGCTTGAAAAACGTCCTGGTCTTGGAAGAGGATTTCGTGGTAGCGGCGCCGGTGCTCGAGCGGATCCATGTCACGGTGGCGCGCCAGGAGCATGAGGATTGGTTGGGCGTTCGCCTGCCGAACGCGGCGGCCTACAATCGCCCCCTTTTCGATCGCGTGCTGAGCGAATTGCCGGGAAATCCCAGCGGGATCGCTTTGTGGCTGAGGAAACAGGGAAGCCTGGACGAGTATCTCTATCGCCTCTTCGCGGCAGATTCCACGGCGGCGGTAGAGAGGTAGGCGGATGCTGCACGGCTTCGGGATCTCCGCATTCGGCTGGCGAGTCGCTATCCTGGCGGACTGCGAAAGCACCCATGCCGTTCTGGACCGTTACCTGTTTCCATGGCTCCCGCGAGCCGCAGCGGAACCTGGGGACGCCGACGCTGTTTTCCGGGTCATCGCCGCAGAGGAAGGATTCCAGGTGCGCGACGGCGATCGCGCGGTGGCGCACGCGGCCACTTTGGAGGCC
>CAZARO010000419.1:0-5472 GCA_964487165.1 uncultured Solibacteraceae bacterium
CACAATAGAAGCCGTTTCGGACCTTTTGCGAATTTTGCGCCGGAAAGTAGCTAAGATCACCAGTGCGTCTCCACGCTGATCAGCCGGCCGTCGGTGCGGACCGTCACCAGCCCGTTCCGGTCGGTGCGAAAGACCGCGGCGTGATGTTGGCCAAGCCGCTCCAGCACATCCCCGTTGGGATGGCCGTAGCTATTGTCGACTCCCACCGAGATGATAGCGAAAGCCGGATTCGCGGCGCTCAGAAAACTCTCCGTGCTGGAGGTCCGGCTGCCATGGTGGGCCACTTTGAGTACGTCCGTGGGTGGAATCTCGTCGGCGTCGAGCATGCGGTACTCGATGGGCTTCTCGACATCGCCGGTGAGCAGGAACGACCGGCTGCCGTAGCGGATGCGCAGCACCAGGGAGTCGTTATTCTTGGGCGTGTCGTTGGGGATGTAATCGGCCAGCGGCGCGAGCACGTCGATGGTAGTCCGGCCGAATTCAAAATGCCGGGGAGTTTCCATCGAAACCACCTTTACGCCGTCGCGCGCGGCCTCGTCGCGCAGTTTGCGCCATCCGGGGCTGTCGGGAGTGGCGCCGGTCCACAACTCCCGCGGATGGAAATCGGCCACCAGCGCCGGCAGTCCGCCGATGTGGTCGTCATGCGCGTGCGAGAGCACCACGATGTCGACGCTGCGCATGCCGCGGTCCCATAAGTAGGGCGCCACCACGTCTTCGCCGGTGTCGAGCTGCGAGTGCGTCTGGTGTCCGAACGAAGGGATTCCGCCGCCATCCATGAGCATGCGTTGGCCGTCGGGGAAGACCAGCAGGATGCTGTCGCCCTGGCCCACGTCGATGACGCTCATCTCCAGTTGCCCGGCATGAAACTCGGGCGGGGACGGATGCCATACCAGCAGCAGCAGAAATGCGGCGACGGCAGCGCCCGCCGACGCACGCCACCATCGGCCGCGCGCCACTGCGAAGGCCACCAGCGCGGCCGACAGCGCGATCCCCAACCACACGGGCGGCGTGGGAATGCGCCAGGCGGGCTCATGCGCGGCGTGCCAACCGACGATGGCGTGCGAAAGCCGCATCAGACATCCGGCTGTCATGGCCACCCAACTCCAGCCGGTGAAGACCGCGAGGAATCCTATGGGCACCGCCAGTCCCATCAGCGGGATGGCGAAGGCGTTGGCGGAAAGTCCCGAGAGTCCCAGCCGGTGGAAGTAGACCACCATGGGAAGCGCCAGGCCGATTTGGATGACGGCGGAGACCACGGCGACCTCGTAAAAGAACAGCAGCACGCGGACCGGCAGCGTGATCACGATAGGCGGAACGCGCAGCGTTTCGGAGAGCAGCCGCATTTCGATGCGGAATTGCGCCACGCGTGCGGGCAGATGGAGGTCGCGGCCGGTATCGCGAAGGTCGGAAAGCCCGCGCGCCAGAGGGCCGGAGGTGGCGGCCAGCAGCGGCGCGGCGAAGGCACCCAGGAAGGCTACCGCCAGGAAGCTCAGTTGAAAGCTGGATTCGAAGAGCTGGCCGGGGTCGCAGACCAGGAAGACCATGGCAATGGCGGCCAGCAGATTGAGGGCGCGCCGTTCGCGATAGAAGTAGCGGCAGACCATGTACAGCGTCAGGCCGGCGGCGCAGCGGACGCAGGGCGCGCCCCAACCGCTGGTCATGGCGTAGAGCCACGCGGCCGCCGCGGTGAGCAGCATGGCCACGTTTTGGGGCACGAAACAAAGCCGCAGCAGGAACAGGAAGAAGGCGGCCAGGATGGCCACGTGGGTACCGGAGATGACGATCACGTGGAAGGTCCCGGTGTTGCGGTATTCTTCGGTCCAGATGCGCTGCAGTTGGAAATTCTGGCCCATCAGCATGGCCTGCATCATGCCGGAGAGATACTCGTCGCCGCGGTAGAGTTGCTCGGTGCGGCGAAGGACGGCGGCACGCAGATCCATGGCCGCCTTCACTACCGGTGAACCGCAGTGGCCACCCAGAATGCGGACCGTGCCGGCTGCGCCGCTCGCCGTCCAGTAGATCTCCTGGCGCGCCAGGAAATGCTGGTAGTCGAAGTCGCCGGGGTTGCCGTAATTGTGCGTCTTGCGGACGCGCGCGTCGACCTCGATATTCTGGCCGTAGCGCAGCGGCGGCAGGGATTCGCCCTCCTTGGTATAGAGCGTTACCTGGGCGCGCGCCCGCGGGGCAAGCTCCAGCAGGAAGCGCTCGCGCTCGCCGGAGATGGCCGGCGGTTCCACCACGCATCCACCGAGGATGACGATCTCCCGCCCTTCGACATCAAGTTCCGGTGGCGGGCCGGGGCGATGGACCAGAGCCAGCAATTCGCCGGCGAAGAAAAATCCCAGCAGGCAGCAGGTTCCGGCGAGGATCCGAGCGCGGCGGTAGAACGAGAATGAGCCCAGCAGCAGGAAAGCGGCGATGGCCAGGAGCAAGTGGAATTGCGGAACGGGTGCGAAGCGGTAGGCCATGATGCCCGCCGCGATTGCCGCTACGGGGCCGATCAGCGGGTAGCGCTGCCGGGAATGTTCCGATTGTCGTGCATCCGCTTCCATCCTTGGCCCTTTTCGCTGAGTCGCGTAGGGCGGCCGAAAATCTCAGATTTCGTGTCAGATTTCGTAAAGGAAAGCTAGCGGGTGCGCCGGACCACTTCGGCGGCGATCGATCCGAGCGGCAGAACCTGCTGCACTGCTGACAGCTTAATTGCCTCGGCGGGCATTCCGAAGACCACCGAAGTCGCTTCGTCCTGGGCGATGGTATAGGCGCCTGCCTCCCGCATTTCCAGCATTCCCTTCGCGCCGTCATCTCCCATCCCGGTCATGATCACGCCGACGACATTTCTCCCCGCGTAGCGGGCGGCCGACCGGAACAGGACGTCTACCGACGGGCGGTGCCGGCTGACCAGAGGGCCGTCGCGGACTTCGACGAAATACCGCGCGCCGCTGCGTTTGAGCAGCAGATGCCGGTTCCCCGGCGCGATCAGAGCCTGCCCGCGAATTACAGAGTCGTTATCCGCGGCTTCCTTCACCGTAATCCGGCACATTTGTTCCAGACGCTGGGCGAATCGCGCCGTGAATTCCGCCGGCATGTGCTGTACGATGACAATCCCCGGAGCGTCGAGCGGCATCGCTTGGAGGAACTCCCGCAGCGCCTCCGTACCGCCGGTCGAAGCGCCGACCACTACTACCTTATCAGTGGTCTGGATCATGGCCGAGGAACTGGGCTTGGCCAGAATGGCGTCGGCCGTCAGTTTCGGAGGTATGTTGCTCGCCACCGGCTGGCGAGCCCTCCCCACGCGAGCATGGGCCGCCGATTTCACCACGTCGCATATGCGGATGCGGGACTCCTCGAAGAACTCCTTGGTGCCGAGTTTCGGCTTGGTGATGATTTCGACAGCGCCTTTGGACAGCGCTGCCAGCGCGACATCGGATCCCGCGGCGGTGAGGGTCGAGCAGATCACCACAGGTATGGGATGTTGGCTCATCAGTTTCTCGAGAAACGTCAGGCCGTCCATGCGCGGCATTTCCACGTCGAGCACGATCACGTCCGGCAATTGCTCCTTGATGCGCTCGACTGCCACGTAAGGATCGCTGGCAACCGCGGTGACTCGGATTTCCGGATCGGTTTCGAGAATCTCTTTCAGTGCCTGCCTGACAAAGGCGGAGTCATCGACGATGAGAACTCGAACTGCCTGGTTTTGCTTCATGGATGTGCGGGCGGCTTCCTGAAGATTGTGGTCTGCACGAGTTTCACGGGAATATCCAGGCCGGCTAACGACTCGGAATGGCCCACGAAAAGGTACCCACCCGGCGCCAGGTTCCGGCACATCTTGTTGATCACCGCTTCCTGAATAGATCGGTCGAAATAGATCATTACGTTGCGGAAGAAAACGACGTCGAATAAGTCCCGGATGCGATACTCCTCGTCCATGAAGTTCAGTTGATGAAAAGTGATCCTTCGGCGCAATTCCGGAACTATGCGCACCAAGACTTCCGGGTTATTGCGGCTCCGCCAGACGTATTTTCTGCGCAGTTCCGCCGGTACCGGCGCGATCTGCGATTCCACATAGACGCCGCCGCGCGCCTGCTCCAGCACTTTGGTCGAGATGTCGGTACCGAGGATGGCGAAGTCGAAGCCCGGCCGCGCGAGCGCGTACTCGCTCAGGACCATGGCCAGGGTGTACGGCTCCTCGCCGGACGAACAGCCCGCCGACCATATGTTCAGACGCCGGCTCATGGTGCCGGCGCCGGCATGGGCGAGCGCTGGCAGGGCAATGCGCGTCAAGAAGTCAAAGTGGGCCGGCTCGCGGAAAAAGTCGGTTTTGTTGGTCGTAATGGCGTTGATCAGCTGCTCCCGCTCCCCGGCATTCGACGAGGCAAAAAAGTATTCGCCATACTGCTCCACCGATTTCAACCCCAGCTCCCGAACCCGGCGGAGCAGGCGGCTCTGCACCATGGTTACCTTGGATTCCGGCATCTTAATGCCGAGCTCCGAGGTGATGTACTTCGCCAGGCGGCCGAAACTTTCGGGCGAAAGATCCTGAATTTCCGCGATTCCAGTGGTGTCCATACGATTGGTGTCAAAGCCGCCGCGCCGGAGACTGCCGATCAGGCAGACACAGGCTCTGCCGCCTGATTCAAAGCCTCGCCCGCAAGCGCGAGCTCTTCCGAGGAGAAGACCCGGTTGACGTCGAGCATGATGATGAACTCGTCGCCCCTCTTCCCCATTCCCTGGATGAACTCGGTCCGCCAGCGCATGGCAATACGCGGCGGCGGGTCGATGCTGCCGGGTTCGAATTCGATGACTTCATGCACGCTGTCGGCTACGCCGCCGAGAACCGTGGCTTCGCCATCGATTTCCAGTTCCATGACGATGATGCGGGTATGCACCGTGTCCGGGACCGGCGGCAGTCCGAACTTCAGCCGGAGATCCACCACCGGGGTTGCCTGGCCCCGGACATTGACCACGCCCCGCATGTAGGCCGGAGCGGTGGGCACTCGGGTGATCCGCGACACTTCCAGCACTTCGCGAACCTGCGCCACGCCGATGGCAAACAATTCGTTGCCCAGCTTAAAAGTCATGTATTGACTGGTTTCGGTGATCATGGTTTGCCTCCTTGTCAGGCCTGGTAAGGCGTGAATTCCTGGTCGCGCGAGTCGGCTCCAGCGTTGTGGGCGCCCAACTCTATGGCCGGCCCGCAAGATCTGACGGCTTGACTCATATGCGCCAGCGAAGCGGAGTGCGGATCGGCCGATCTGGGGCCGGCACTCTTGCGGTGCGACTGCAGATGGTCGGTAGTTCGATTGGCGCGCGCCTTCGCCTGGTGGGCGTCATCCACCTGGAAGAAGCCAATCGCGGACAAGAGAACCTCGGCCTGGCTGGATAACTCCGTGGCGGTGGATGCCATCTCTTCGGAGGCCGAGGCATTCTGCTGGATCACCTGGTCGAGTTGCTGGATGGCTTTGTTCACTTGCG
>CAZARO010000420.1:0-5464 GCA_964487165.1 uncultured Solibacteraceae bacterium
GCCGATGTACTCGAAATCCGTCTGCACATGATAGAAGTTGAAGCCGAAGTAATAACCGTTCAGCGCCCCGGTTGAGGTCGTTACCTGGTTGCTCAACAGGTAATTATTGCCGTACTCCGCCACCTGCGCGCGCGTCGGGCTGGTATTGGTCGGCGTGTTCGTCCAAAGATCGACGACGCCGGTGAACACTGTGATGCTCGTCCGCGGAGACACTCTGTACTGATACTTGAGTGAGCCCGCGTCGCGGTGCTGGTAGTTAAAGGTCTGGTATCCGCTCGAATCCATTTGGTGGACATCGACCCAAAGGCTGTTCTTGTTGCCCGGGCCAAACAGGCCGGAATCGAAACTCATTCTCATCAGCCGTGTGTCCCACGAGCCGTAAGACACGCTCGCGCGGATGTCCGGGCTCGCCTGCAGGTCCTGTGACAGCAGGTTGATCGATCCGCCGAACGTCGATTGCCCGACAGTCGACGCTTGGCCCGGGCTGCGGTCGAAATCCGTCGAGCCGATCCACTGCGCGGGGAAATTCGCCCACGTATGATGCGAGACGCTGTTGGTATCCGTGAACGGAATGCCGTCGAAGGTGACGTTATAGGAGCCATCCGCGAGGCCACGGAAATAAGTCTTGCCTTGCCCGAGCCCGGCCCCATTGGGACTGAGTGTGAATGTTCCGGGCGCATAATTGACCACTTCGCCGTAATCCGCCACCGGCGTTTCGAAGTTCTTGATGAAGTTCCCGCTGATCTCCGTCTTCGCCGAAGTCGCGTCAAGCGTATTGCCCGCCGGCGCCGTCAGAATTGCCACCGGCACAAACCCCTGAACGGTGACCTCCTGCGCCATGCTGGCCACGACCAGGTTCACCGGCACGTCCACGGCTCCGATACCCGAAACCTGCACGCCGCCCACGTGGTACTGGCCGAATCCCGCTGCTGTCGCATCGAGCGAATAGGTCCCTGTAGCCGGAACGGTGGCTGAGAAATGGCCTTCGCCGTCGCTGGTCGCCGCGCTCGTTGCGCCCGACGCGTCGCTTTTGACGGTCACCGTCGCGTTCGCCACGGGCTTTCCGGCCGGATCCAGCACCGTGCCTCCCACCGCCAGCGAACTAGCAGGCGTTTGCGCCGCCAGCCAAACCGTTCCCGCCAACGCGAATAGGACGCACGCAGATACACTTCCCCGCCGCTTCATACCACCCTGCATCGTTTATCCCCCTGAAGTTCAAAAAAACCGGATTGAATAATCGAAGATACCCGGCCCGTGTGACGGCGTTATGTCGGAGATATAACAATAGCGTTACAACGGACGCGCGAAACATGCCTCCAGCCGCGCCTCCGCGCCGTTGTGATACCTTCCTATTAGGAGATTCATACCGTGAACACTCGAACTACCGCCGACGATTTGAAGGAAGCCTTCGCTGGGGAAAGCCAGGCCAACCAGAAGTACCGCGCATTCGCCAAGAAAGCCGACCAGGAGGGACTTCCCAACGTCGCGCGCCTCTTCCGCACCGCCGCCGAAGCCGAGCGCATTCATGCCGAAGGCCATCTGCGCAGTTTGGACGGAGTCGCCGCTACCGCCGCCAACCTGAAGCAGGCCATCGACGGCGAAACCTACGAATTCACGACCATGTATCCACCCATGCTGGAGCGCGCCGAAGCCGGCGGCCACCGCGCCAAAGGGATGTTCGGCTATGCCATGAAAGCCGAGCGGATCCACGCCGATCTCTACAAACTCGCCATGGAAGCGGTCGAAGCCGGCAAAGATCTCGCGCAGGCCGATTTCTACCTGTGCCCCGTCTGCGGCCATATTGAATTCGGCGCCGCCCCTGAGAAATGCCCGATCTGCGGCGGCCGCGGCGACAAGTTCACCCGCATGTCCTAGCGGTGCGCTCGGCGAAGTCGCCCATCGTCACCGGACCCCTGGAGCCGCGCGCGTAATTCGGAGCCGCGACCGTGAGGGAGCGGTCTAAGTGGGGCGGGCCTCCTGGCCTGCCTTCTTTCCCCTTACCGCAGGTTGAACTTCTTCATCTTGTACCGCAGCGTATCGCGCGTGATCCGCAGCAGCCGCGCCGCCTGCGTCTGGTTGCCGTTGGTCTTTTCGAGCGCCCGCGCCAGCAGGCTGCGCTCGTTGTCCTCAAGCGACAGCCCTCCCGTGGGAATCTCCACGCTCGCCGAAACCGACGCCTGCCCGCCGCCCTCCGGCCGTGAGATCGCAATCGGCAGGCTGGGCGACGTGATCAGGGCCGATTCCTCCAGAATCATGGCCCGCTCAATCGCGTTGCGCAGCTCGCGCACGTTGCCCGGCCAGTCGTGCTCTTGCAGCAGCTTCGCGGCCGCGTCCGTCACGCCTTCGATGTTCCGCTTGAACTTCCGGTTATAGTGCTCGATGAAGAACTTCGTCAGCGGCACGATGTCTTCCACGCGGTCGCGCAGCGGCGGAATCAAAATCTGAATCACGTTCAGCCGGAAGTATAGGTCCTGCCGGAACGCCCCTTCCTTCACCGCTTCGCGAAGGTTCTTGTTCGTGGCCGCCACCACCCGCAGATCCAGGTTGATGTCTTTCAGCCCGCCCAGCCGCCGGAAACTCTGCTCTTCCAATACCCGCAGCAGCTTGGCTTGCAGCATGAGCGGGATTTCGCCAATCTCGTCAAGGAACAGCGTGCCCTTGTCGGCCAGTTCGAAAATGCCGCGCTTCTGCGAACGCGCATCCGTGAACGCGCCCTTCTCGTATCCGAATAGCTCGCTTTCGAGCAGCGTCTCCGGAATTGCCGCGCAATTGATGGCGATGAAGGGCTCGGCCTGCCGCAGGCTCTGGTAATGCAGCGTCTTCGCCACCAAGTCCTTGCCTGTGCCGTTGTCGCCTTCGAGCAGGATCGTGGTGGCCTCGCTCGCCGCCACCCGCCGCACGAAGTTCAACACATCCCGCATCGGCGCGGATTCCGCGATCACTTCCCGTTTCTGCGGCGCCGCTTCTTCGGTCACGTCCTTGATGGTCGCTACCACGCCGCTCACATGGCCGTCATCGCCGTACATCTGCGTCGTGCGCATCACCACCAGGCGTTCCATCCCGTTGGCGGTGTGCAGCCGCACCGTGCTGTGCGGCGACGCCGCATTTTGGTTCAGCCCCACCAGCATCCCGCAGCCCGGCTCGCACGACGCGCACTTGAAAATCTCCTGGCAGTGCTTCCCGAGCAATTCCTCCGGCGTCATGCTGAAGAGCTTCTCCGCCGCGCGGTTCACACCCGTGATGCGAAAGTCCGCGTCATAGAGCACCAGAGCGTCGGAGAGCTGGTCGAAAACCGACTCTAATACGCTGATTCTCTGCCAGTCTGGCGTCAATTTGGACATCAATGAGGCTTCTACTCAGTATAGCAACTCGTCTGGGTGAATTGGCCCAATGAGCGCGTTTTCGACGCCGATTGCCCCCAATTCCACCTGAAAGTCCTATAGATCTCCTACAGTTACCGGCCCCGTGCGCCTTGGCGATGCAATTGCACACTTGCCGTGCCGGAGAGACTCATGTCCAGATTGAAGCTCGTTTTGCCCGCCGCCATTCTCACCGGCGGCTTCCTGATTTGCACGACGGCGTCGTACGGCACCGTGGACTATGCCAAACAGACCAAGAAGGCCTGCGCATTTTGCCACACGCAGAACCCGCCGAAGAAGGGGGACCCCAAAGCCACTGACATGACGGACGCAGGAAAGTACTTCCAGAGCCATAACAAGAGCCTGGATGGCTACGTTCCGCCCAAGAAGTAACGTCTCCGTTAGAAGTGTGGCTACAGCCATGGTGCAAACGGTTCAACTCGCGATATCCGACGGCGCCTTCGTGGCGGCCGTTCGCGAAGCGCTCGCCCGTACCTGCGCCTGGCATGTCGAAGCGGCCGCAAACCCGGACCCGTCGCGGAATTGCGTCCTTGTATTGGACGAACCGGCTTTCGATCGGCTGCCTTTGCCCCTGGCCAATCCCGAGCGGGTGGTATTGATCACTCGTAAGGATACCCATGAAATGATGGCTCAAGCTTGGGAAGCGGGGATCGTCTCCGTGGTATCGGCCGACGATCCCATCAATACCGTCCTCCTGGCCATCATGGCTGCCGCACTCCGCGTCGCAAAATCCCACAACGCTGCCGGTCCGAGCGGTATTTCCCCCAGTTCCGAATCGCATGTAGCGCCATTATCCCCAAGTCATCCGCCTTCCACCGCCAAACACCTTAGAATTCCGTAACTTAGCGCCATTCCTTCGTGGACTTACGCGTGCTTTACTTCTTGTTCCGATCTGCGAGGAGCATCTCCGAATGACCAACCGGGCATCGAGACGAATGGGCATTATGTTCGGTGCGGCCCTTTTCGGCCTGTTGCTGGCATCCAACCTGACAGCGGCCGGGGTGGATTGCACCGCCTGCCACGACCAAGGCCAGAAACTCGCCAAGAGCGCCCACGCCGGTCTGACCTGCGACACCTGCCACGACGGTTACAACGCCGCCACCCATCCTTCCGGCATCACCAAGCCCGCGTGCGCTTCCTGCCACCCCGATCAAGCCGGCGATTACGCCCTCGGCGTTCACGGCCAGGCACGGAAGGCCGGCAACGAAAGCGCCCCGGATTGTTCCATCTGCCACGGCAGCGCGCACGAACTGCTCGACCCCAAGTCCCAGGCCTTTCGCACCGCCGTACCGGATACCTGCGGCATGTGCCACAGCGACGAGGCGGACCAATACAAGGCCAGCGTTCACGGACAGGCCGTGGCGCACGGCATCACGCAGGCCCCCGTGTGCACCGACTGCCACGGCGAGCACAACATTATCAAACCGAGCAACTCCGCTTCGCCTGTAAACGCCGCCCATATCCGCGATACCTGCGGCAGTTGCCACGGCGATGTCCGGCTGGCGCGCACGTTCGGCATGCCCGTCGACCGCCTGGTCAGCTTCGACGCTTCCTATCACGGTCTCGCCGCCCAGGCCGGCTCCCAGACCGTGGCCAACTGCGCGAGCTGCCACGGCGTCCACAACATTCTGCCGTCCTCCGACCCCAAGTCCACCATCAACCCCAAGAACCTGCCCGCTACCTGCGGCAAATGCCACCCCGGCGCCGGAACCCGTTTCGCCATCAGCCAGGTGCACCTGACACCCGATAGCGCCAGCGAACCCGCGCCCCTCCGCTGGGTCCGCCAACTTTACCTGCTGCTGATCCCCGTGACCATCGGCCTGATGCTGCTGCACAACGGCGGCGATTGGGTCCGCAAGCTCATCCGCCTGCGCGGACGCGGCCGCCTGGCGCGGGCCGCCGCCCCGCACGCCGCGCATGCCGCCGGCGAGATCCGCATGTTGCCCTTCGAACGCGTGCAGCACGCCCTGCTGGCCCTCTCTTTCATGACCCTGGTCTGGACCGGTTTCGCCCTCAAGTTCCCCGATTCATGGTGGGCCCGCCCGCTCCTGTTAATGGAAGGCCATTACCCCATGCGCAGCCTG
>CAZARO010000421.1:0-5459 GCA_964487165.1 uncultured Solibacteraceae bacterium
GAACGGGTCGCGCCGGCGGCGCCGTCCGGCCTGAGCAGGATAATCTCGACGGCGATGACCAAAGAGCGCGAGGGGCGCTACCAGACGGCTCGCGAGATGCTCACAGCGCTGCAGACGCTGCAGAGGGAAATGGAGCTCGGGACGGATGGGCACGCGCCGCAGGCGGGCGTACCGGCCCGTTCGAGAAGGCGATGGACGGTCGGCGCGCTGCTCGCTCTGGTGCTGGCATCCGGCGGCTACTTCTATTGGAGGCACCAAGCGCGGGCGCCCGCGCCGCCGCGCAGTTTGGCCATCCTTCCGTTCCGCAATATCCGGCAGGATCCCGCGACGGAGTTCCTGGGCTTCTCGCTGGCAGACGCGGTGATCACTAAGCTGGGGTACGTCAGTTCGCTGACCGTGCGGCCGTCCTCATCCATCGACCAGTATCGCGACAAGACCATCGACCCGCGCAAAGTGGGCGCCGAACTGAACGTGGAAGCGCTGTTGACCGGGAGCTTTCTCAAAGACGGCGATAACCTGCGGATCAATGCGCAGTTAGTCGACCTGCGGCCCTTGCGAATCATCTGGGATGAAACCATCGACATACAATATGAGAATCTGCTGACGGTGCAGGATCGCGTCTCGCAGAAGATTATCAGCGGACTGGAACTCAGCCTCGCGCCCGCGGAAGGAGCGCGCCTGAATTCCGACCATCCCATCAGCCAGTCGGCCTATGAGCGATACCTGCGCGGCGTGAATTATTACGCCACCAACGATTTCGATAACGCCATCGAAGCCCTGGAGCAATCGGCCGCGATGGAGCCGGATTACGCGCTCACGTGGGCCCATCTGGGGCGGGCGTACACCACCAATGCCGGTTTGCAATTCGGCGGGCGCGAGGAATATCGCAAGGCGCAGGCCGCATATGAGAAGGCGCTGGCGCTCAATCGGAATCTGATTGAAGCCAAGGTGTACATGGCCAACCTGCTGACCGACACAGGGCGGGCGGTGGAGGCGATTCCGCTGCTGAAGGAGGCCCTTTCGACCAATCCGAATGTGGCCGAAGCGCAGTGGGAACTCGGTTACGCTTACCGCTACGGCGGCATGCTGCCGGAATCGGTGGCGGAGTGCGAAAGCGCGCGGCGGCTGGATCCCAACGTGAAAATCAACAGCTCCGCGCTCAACGCTTACTTGTATCTGGGCGAGTACGATAAGTTTCTGGCCAGCTTACCGAATACTGACTCCGGCTATATCCTCTTTTATCGCGGCTTCGGCGAATACCATAAAGGCGACTATGCGAGCGCCACGGCACGGTTCGACCGGGCCTTCGAGATCAACCCGTCTTTGCCGCAAGCCGAAATAGGGAAAGCGCTGGCCTACGGTTATCGCCACGAAAATGCTGCCGGCCTGAAGATCCTGCGCGAAGCGGAAGACCGCGCGCGGGAGCGCGGCGTCACCGATGGCGAGGGCATTTACAAAGTCGCTCAGGCTTACGCTGTCTTGGGCGATGCCGATTCCGCGCTGCGCATGCTTCGCAAGAGCGTCGACGCCGGATTCTATCCCTACGCGTATTTTCAGACCGACCCGCTCCTCAATCCCATTCGCACGCAGCGTGAGTTTCCTGCGCTGATGGAAGATGCGCGGCGGCAATCCGAACAGTTCCGCAGTAAGTTCGCGGCGGACAACGCGAAACTCCGTTAACAAAATTTCAACTCGCGTGAGGGAATCGCGCGCAGAATGTCGTTTTCCCAAGTGGAGAGATGAGCGGCCATCGCTTAGATAGCCTCCACGTTATTAAAACTTTCCCAAACTTTAGAGGAGAAAACGACAATGAACCAGAACGCTTGCCTATTCCGCACCGCGGGTTTGAAACTCGTGGAAACCGCCGCCCTGTGCGGCCTTATGACCCTTTCGCTGACCTCCGGCATCGCCCAGGCGCAGACCCTCAGAGCCGTGCTGCCGTTCGCCCCGCCATCGGTGTCGACCGTTCCCGGGAACGGCGACGTGAATCCCTACGGCGTGGCCTTCGTGCCGAGCGTTCCTTTGGATGGAAACATTCGGCCCAACGACATCCTGGTCTCAAACTTCAATAATTCCCAGAACCTCCAGGGGACGGGGACGACCATCGTACGGGTGACGCCGATCGGACAGGTTTCGCAATTCTTCCAAGGCCAGGCGCCGGGCCTGACGGCCGCGCTGGGGGTCCTCTCGGACGGCATTGTGATTGTCGGCAACTTACCCACCACCGACGGCACTGCGGCCACTGTGCAGGCGGGCGGCCTGCTGGTGATCGATCGTTTTGGCAATCAACTGGGCTATATCCAGAATCCTTCCATCAACGGCCCGTGGGGGATGGCTATTTCCGACCAGAACAATGGCTTCGCGCAGATCTTCGTTTCCAACGTGCTGGCGGGAACAATTGTGCGGCTGGATGTTGCATACTCGGCAGACGGCGAGAGCCTCTCGGTGCTCGCGATCACCACGGTCGGCGACGGTTTCAATCATCGGACCGACCCCGCGGCGCTGGTCCTCGGACCCTCCGGGCTGTTCTACGAACCCTTCCACGATGTCCTTTACGTGGCATCGTCGGTGGACAACGCCGTGTACCGCCTCTCCCGCGTCGGAGCCGCCACTTCCTCGTCCGGCAGCGGCGACCAGATCATCCAGGATATGGTTCATCTGCACGGCCCGCTGGACATCACCGCGGCGCCGAACGGCCATCTGCTCATCGCCAACAGCGACGGTTCCAACGCCGATCCGAATCAGCCCAGCGAGCTGACCGAATATACCTTCGACGGCCAGTTCGTGGCGCAGTATTCGGTGGACCCGAATAATGGCGGCGCTTTCGGACTGAACGCACTTACGGTGTCATATAACACCGTTCGTGTGGCCGCGGTGGACGATAACACAAATTCGCTCTTCCTCTGGACCACGGTACTGCAGTAGATAGTCCGACGGCCCTCGCCGCTTACTAAGTGGCGGGGGCTTTCTGTTTTTTGTCCGTCGACGAGTGTATACTGAGTCCGATTGCCGCTATTCGAAACTACATGGCTGATTTCGCCCGCCCTTGCCCTGGCAGCTATGGCTTGTCTCGCGGGTTGCCAAAAGCCGTCGAAGACGGCGGCGTCCGCGCCGGACGCATCGGTTTCGCGGTTTGCCGGCACGGTGGGGCAACTGGACGCGGGGAGCGCGTTCCTGAAGTTCATCGGCGAGCATGAGCATCAGACCGTAGCCCTGGACCTCCAGTTCCCGCCCGACGATTTTCAGGGCGCCGATGGATCCGACTTCTCGGCGTTCGACGTCTGGGAGGATTGCGACAACCTGCCCGCAGGCCAGAAGCCGGGCGCCATGCTTGGATGCACGGGATTCGAGTTCAATATTCCCTCCCGGCAGGCGGTGGTGCAGGATGGCGCTGTCCGCCGCCTGCGCGGTAAGTTTCGCGTGGAGCCGGCCGGGGGCCCGCTGCAAGGGCTTATGACAGTCAAGTTGACGCCGGCGTCACCTTGACTTGTGACGGGCGAACGTCCGGCCTCTGCGGGGAGGATGGAGCTTCGCCATTCTAACTTCAGTACCCTTCTCTATCCTTCCTTATCCATCTTTACTCGAGTCCGAATCTACTTATCCGCCAGCTTTCGTCCCGCCGACAGATTGTCGAAATTCAGAATCGCATTAAACACCAGGAAATAGCTGCCCTTAGTTTCGGCGCGCCAGAAGGGATTATTGGAAAACAGCACCACGTGGCCCTGGCCCAATGGGGCATCGATTACGGCAGCGTGCTGCGCCAACTCGGAGCCGTTGTCGAGGAGACCCGACACCAGCAGGTCGCTCGCATTGCCATAGCGCAAAACCACGCGCGGGCGCGCCGCGGGCGGGATCACGTTGACCGGGTTGCGAAGCTGTTCGGACGTGAGCGGTGTAGCCTCCCAGATTTCGCCCCGGGGCTCGTCAGGGATTTCGGCCGGTGCGCGACCCTGCGGCGTGTCGGGATCGTCGGCCGTTCCGCGTCCCGTGACGCGCTCACGATCGGTCACGCCGCCGCGTCCACCGCCGCCTCCGGCCATGTTGGAGAGGCCGAACAGCGGCGGGTTGGAGGCGAAGATCGCCAGATTGTCGGCGTATCCGTAGAGGATCGGACTGCCGCCGTCGACGATTTTCGAGCGGACGGCCGAGCCGGTCACTTTGAGGCGCTGGCCCGTCGAAGCCGACACCCCCGGAGCGAATCCGAAGGTCACGGCGAACGTGGCCGTGTCGTTGGCGGCAATGAAGAGGCCGCCTTTATTGACGAAATCCTGCAGGTGATCGAGGCCCGGCCAACCCAGGCCGGGACGCATGTCGTCGGTCTCGTCAGTCTTGGCGAAGTTCGGGGTTTCCGGAGTCACTTTCCAAGGCAGGGGATTGCCGTACATCGGCCTGCCGTTTACGATGGCCTGCGCATTTCCACCGGCGCCGGGGCCGAAAATGATGACGTCGTATTTCGAGCGCAGGTCCGCGTCCCGGGAGACCACTTGCGTCGAGATGTAGGTGTAGGGAATGCCGAGGCGGTCGAACTCCAGGCGCCACCAGCCTTCGGCCTGGGTGTTGAGCCAGGTGTGCATGATGGCCACGCGCGCGGCGCGAATGGGATGGGTCTTCACCGCGGGCGCGGCGTCCACCGCAAAGGCACGCAACCCGAGTTCGGCGGCGGCCTTCGAGAGCTCGGCCGCGGCCAGGCTGCGGATGACGAAAGAGCCGCGGTTGAATTTGTGGCCGGCGGCTTCGAAAGGCTCTTCGGAAGCCTCGAAAGACGCCGCGGGGAAGCGATAGCGCAGAGTGACGAGAGCGCTGTCGGCGTTGTGGTTGACCAGGAAAATGCTGCCCGCGCCTTCCACGCCGCCGGGCGCGAGCACCGGCCCGTTGACGCGATTCATGTGCGCGTCCAGCACTTTGACATCGGTGACGCGCGCCACTTGCACGTTGCCGAGTTCGCCGAACGTCCAGCCGGTATCGTCGTAAATGCTTTTTTGCGGATCGTTGGGGGCCCAATATTGATAGTCGAGCAGGGTATCGGCGATGCGGCTGTAGGGCTGGTCCATGCGCAGCACGTAAGTGCCGGCGGGGAAGGTGCGCGGTTCGGGCTTGGGCTTGGCCTCCGGCTTGGCGGCTTCGGCGTCGGGTTTGGGGGCTTCGCCATCGGTAGAAGCCTCGCGCCCTCCGCGAGCGCGCGGCTTCTTGCCGGGCATCATGACGGTGAAGGGCTCGGTCGAGCGGGAGATCTCGCAGCCCTGGTCCTGCAGCATGCGGAGCAGGTCGGCCTGAGCGCCGGGGCGAGGATCGTCGGCGGTGAAAACGTAGGCCGCGGGACCCTCGGTTTTGGGTTTCTCGATGGAGCGCTTGGCCTTGAGATAGAAATTGTGGAGAAACAGCTTGTTATTGGCGGAGAAATAGGCCAGCGCCGTGAGCAGGCCGGTCTCTTAATAATTATTGTTGTCGCGCTGCGACCA
>CAZARO010000422.1:0-5453 GCA_964487165.1 uncultured Solibacteraceae bacterium
TACAGAGCCGTGACCGTAATGTAAGGGAGCGGATGCACAAATACCGGGTCCGGCAGGTGATTCTGCCGGCCATGGAGTGAGAGATTGCGAACGATCCTCGATGCCTTCGACGGTGCGAATCTGGTCGCGCTGGGTGAGCGCCACTGGTCGCGGCAACACTCGGAGTATCGAAAAGCGCTCATCCGGGACCCGGCGTTTGCGCGCGAGGTGAACGACATCGTCATCGAGTTCGGGAATCCGCTACACCAGGCTGTTCTCGACCGGTACGTGAATGGCGAGGACGTTGCGGCGGCCGACTTGCGCCGGGTGTGGCAGGACACCACCGGGCCGGGCGCCTGGGATTCCCCGGTGTATGTCGATTTCCTGGACGCGGTGCGTACCGAAAATGCCGGACTCCCTCGCGGCCGGCGGATGCGCGTCCTGGCCGCCGATTACCCCATCGATTGGAGCGCTATCTCCGGGCCTGCTGACCTGCCGAACCTGGACGAGCGCGATCGATCGGCGGCGGCGATCATCCAGCGCGAAGTACTGGATCGCGGCCGGAGGGCCCTGGTGCTGTTCGGTTCGTTGCACATCTACCGCAATCGCCCAGGGACGATCGTCGACCTTCTAAAGGACCGTGCAGATGCGAAATGGTTCGTGGTGGTGCCGATAGACGGCCCTACCATCGAACCTGGCCTGGTCGAAGTGCATAAGTCCGTCATGGGCGACCTCGATGCGTCTGACGTGCTTGAAAAGAGCACCAAACGAATCAAGGTTGTGGATGGGAAGCCCGTATTCGTCGACGGGAAGGTCTTCGAACCCGGAGTTCGCCTGCGAGATGTGACCGACGCGCTGCTGTCCTTCGGGGACGAGCCGGACGAATCCGTCGCCCCGCCCGCGGGACTTTACTCCGGCACGGAATACGGTCCGGAGATCGACCGTCGCCGGAAAATTCTGCTTCAAAAATTGAGGTAGAGGGGATTGCCGTCCGGGTCCTTCAGCGCCACCACTCTCGCCGGATAGCCCGCCGCGCGGATCACCCGCTGCAATCCGAACCAGGTCATCTGCGGGACCGCGGCGCCGTTCTGCACGCGCATTCCGGCGCCTCTTTCGCCGCGCAGCAGATCGTCCGCCGCGAGATCGTCGAACGCGGCCAGCACCGTGTTCCGGGACACGCCCAGCAGCCGCGCCATGGCTCGCGAGGAAGGCAAGCGCGCGCCGTCGGGGATGGCGCCGCCGCGGATAGCCCTCGCGATCTGGCCATGGATCTGGCGATGCAGCGGCACGGTGGACGCCTGGTCCAGCACGATCGATGGCACAAACAGGTTCCGGCGGCTCACAAGTGGCTCCCTCAAGTGGCTCTTTCCATTGTCCACATTTTCGGCCAATATGGTGCGTAGGAGGGGACACAAAATGATCACTGGCGGCAACGCAACCGTACTCGTTTCCAACATGGACCGCGCGGTCCAATTCTATACCGAGGTGCTGGGGCTCAAACTCACCAACCGTTTTGGCGATAATTGGGCCACCGTGGAGGCCGGCAAAGGGCTCACCATCGGCCTGCATCCATCTTCACCGAAGTATCCCGCGCCCGGAACCAAGGGCGCCATCATGCTCGGAATGGAGGTCGCGGAGTCCATCGATAAAGTGGTGGCTCGTCTCGCAGAGAAGGGAGTGCCGATCAAAGCCCCGGTCGTGCGGAGCGAGGCCGGAAATTTCTTTCATCTGGAAGATCCCGACGGCAATGAGATGTACCTGTGGGAGGTCAATCCGGCAATCGTCCCGGAAACCGAATTCGCGCCCGTCGAGACGGTTTCTTCGTAACTTTTGCCGCGATCGGAAGTAGGAGTCTGCATGTGGCTCCATTCCGTTCGCCTCGACGCCGTTTTCGGATGGCGGCAGATCCTCAAAAAGAAGGTGGCGTCCGCGGCCGCGGTGCTTTCGCTGGCGCTCGCCATCGGCGCCTGCACCTCGGCATTCCGCCTGATTGACGCCCTGCTGCTGCGGCCCCTGCCCATCGCGGCGCCCGAACGCTTGTACGCCGTCGCATTCGAAAGCAGGGGTGTGGATGGCAGGCTCGGAACCTACGACAGCTCCTCGTATCCGATGTTCCGCCGCATGCGCGATGCGGTCCGCCAGGACGCCGACGCGGTCGCCGTTTCCTATGCCGACCGCGTCGACCTGACCTACGGATCGGATCTCGAAATGGAGCGCGCGTACATGCAATTCGTCTCCGGCGCGATGTTCCCGACGTTCGGGCTCCATGCGGCGGCGGGGCGCCTGCTCACCGCGAATGACGACGTCACGCCCGGAGCGCACCCCGTCGCGGTGCTGGCGTACGATTACTGGTCGCGCCGTCTCGGGCGCGATCCGAAGGCCATCGGGCGCACCTTTCGCATGGGCGATCGGGTGTATGAAATTATCGGAGTCGCAGAGAAGGCCTTCACTGGAACGGAGACCGGCACCATGACGGAAGTCTTCATTCCCATGA
This sequence comes from uncultured Solibacteraceae bacterium, assembly GCA_964487165.1. Taxonomy (GTDB): domain Bacteria; phylum Acidobacteriota; class Terriglobia; order Bryobacterales; family Bryobacteraceae; genus PALSA-129. Next base: position 2,474 of record CAZARO010000422.1, read on the forward strand.
TGATGAAGAATCCGACGACGCGCGAAAGCGAGCACAACTTCTGGCTTAGGACGCTGGTGCATTTGAAACCCGGAGTCTCGCCCGAGCCGGTGGGCGACAAGCTGCGAGCGGTATTCACCGCGATTCAGCAGGAGCAGATGACTGCCGGGCCGACGCGCCCCGGCCAGGTGCCTCGCGATGTGAAGATGCTGTTCGAACCGGCGCCGGCGGGGCGCTCCAACCTGCAGCGCGACTATCGGCTGTCGCTCATCGCCATCGCCGTGCTGGTAACACTGGTGCTGCTGATTGCCTGCGCCAACGTCGCCAATCTGAAAATGGCGCAGGCCGCGGCGCGGGCGCGCGAAATGGCTCTCCGCATCGCCATCGGCGCGGGGCAATGGCGGCTGGTGCAACTGGTGCTGGTGGAAAGCGCGTGGCTGGCGTTTCTGGCGACGGCGATTGGCGCCGCCTTCGCGTGGTGGTCGGCGCCGTTCCTTATTAGTAAGATCGATTCGCCGCAGAACCCGGCTCGCCTATCCCTGCCGGCGGATTGGCGGGTGCTCGCCTTCGGCCTGGCGCTGGCGCTTGTCGTGACGGTGCTATTCGGCCTTGCGCCGGCGCTGCGCGCCTCTGCGGTAAAGCCCGCCAGCGCGCTCAAAGGCGGCGAAGATCCACACGCGCGGCGCCGCTTGATGCACGCGCTCATCGCCCTGCAGGTGGCATTCTGCCTAGTGGTGAATTTCGTTGCCGGTCTTTTCGTCAAGTCGTTCGACCGGCTGTCGCAGCAGCCCACGGGCTTCTCCGCGGAACGAATTCTCAATCTCGAAACCACCTCTTTTCACCCGCAGCCGCCATCCGCGTGGAGCCAGGTGATGGAGCACCTGCGCACCACTCCCGGCGTGCAGGGTGTCGCCCTCACCCTCTGGCCCTTGATGAGCGGCGAAGCCAACGTCAGCCCCATTTCGGTACACGGCGGAGAGCCGTTTGCCAAGATGTCCGACATTCTGAACGTTAGCCCCGGCTGGTTCGACCTGATGCGCATCCCGCTGCTGGACGGCCGCGATTTTCGGCCCGAAGACGCCAGTCCCAGGGTCGCCATCGTCAACCGGACCTTCGCGAAGGAGTATCTGGAAGGCGCCAATCCGATTGGAAAATCGTTCGAACTCGACACGTCGAAGGGCCGTCTTTCCGTGCTCATTGTGGGATACGTGCCCGACGTCCGTTCGCGCGACAACATCCGCTTTCCTATCCGGGCCACAGCGTATTTCCCGTACCAGGGGGTGGACGCGCCGGGCGCATTTCTGCTTCAGCCTAGAGGACGCGGAACGTTCGTAGTCCGCACCGCCAGCCCGAACCCGCTCGCGCTGGCCTCGATGCTGCGCCAGGAAGTGCCGCGCGCGCGGCCGGAATTCCGCGTCAGCAACATCCGGTCGCAGGTGGAAATCGAGGAGTCGCTCACCGTTCGCGAGCGCATGCTGGCGCTGCTCGCGCTCTTTTTCGCGGTGGTGGCGCTGGTGCTCGCGGGTGTTGGACTGTACGGCGTCCTGGATTACTCGGTGCAATTGCGTCGGCGCGAGATCGGCATTCGCATGGCGATCGGCGCGCCGGCCGTCAACATCGCGCGGAACGTAACGGTGGACGTCTTCGCGATGGTGCTGGCAGGCGCGGCCGCGGGACTGGCGCTCGGCATGGTATCGACGCGCTATGTCGAGACGCTGCTGTTCGAAGTGAAAGGTACTGACTGGACGCGGCTGGCGCTGCCTTCGGTAACGATTCTCGCGGCGGCTATACTGGCGGCCATCCCGGCGGTGATTCGCGCGGTGAGGGTCGACCCCGTGAGCGCGCTGCGGGCGGAATAGTTCTCCACGGAGACACAGAGGAGTGATGCTCCAGGGTCTCGCGTAATAGAGTTACGCTGAGCAGAACTAGTGGGGCAGGATGGCATCCTGCGGCCGATTGGCAATCGGCCCGGCGCGGCCTATTTACGGCACTCCGGAGCGGGCTACCAACCCGCTGCAGGTTGACAACCTGCCCCACATTCCGGCGGCACCTATCACCACATTTTGCGAGACTCAGGAATAAGTCATACTCCCTGGCGCTTGCTTTGCGCCAACGGGGCGTCTCTGTGTCTCTGTGGTGATCTACTTCACCACGAGATTCACCAGCTTATCGGGTACCACGATGGCCTTCACCACCTGCTTGCCATCGAGCATCGCCTTGATCTTGTCATCGGCCAGCGCGCGCGCTTCCAGCTCCTCTTTCGACGTGCCGAATGCCGCGTACATGCGGGCCCGCAGCTTGCCGTTCACCTGCACCACGATTTCGGCCTCGTCTTCCTTGGCGAGTTCAGGGTCGAAGGACGGCCACGGCTGGCGGAACACCGGACCTTCCCTGCCCTGCTCCTCCCAAATTTCCTGCGAGACATAGGGCGCGAAGGGCGCCAGCAGGAGCGCCAGTTTTTCCAGAACTTCAGGCATCGCGGCGGCGGAGATCTGCGCTTCTTCCGCGTAGAGCACGTTCACCAGCTCCATGATCGAGGCGATGCACGTATTGAAGTGCCAGCGCGTCTCGAAATCCTCGGTGATCTTCTTCACCGTCTGGTGCAGTTTGCGCAGAACCTTGCGGTCCGATTCGCCTGAGCCGCCGGCGCTTCCCACGTTGCGCGTGGCGAAGCGGTAGACCCGGCCCAGGAAGCGGTAAACTCCCTCGGCGCCTTCCCTGCGCCAGTCCACTTCCTTCTCGGGCGGCGCGGCGAAGAGCACGAACAGGCGCGCGGTATCGGTGCCCAGTTCCGCGGCCAGCGAATCGGCGCCCACCACGTTGCCCTTGGACTTCGACATCTTCTGGCCCTCGGCGATCACCATGCCCTGCGTGAACATCCGCCGCACCGGCTCATTGTTGTGGATGAGCCCGATATCGCGCATCATCTTGGTGAAGAAACGCGAATAAATCAAGTGCAGAATGGCGTGCTCCACGCCGCCGATGTACTGGTCGATCTCAA
>CAZARO010000423.1:0-5453 GCA_964487165.1 uncultured Solibacteraceae bacterium
GATCCACGCGTCGACAAAGTCGTTGAAGAAGCGTGGAAGAGGGAGATCGGCCGCCGCATTGAGGAGATCGACAGCGGGGCCGTTGAGCTCATCCCATGGCAAGTGGCTCGCGAGAGTCTTCGTGGCCGGCTGGATCGGTGACAAGGGGCTCGCTTCGATGAGCCCCCGTGGGGTAGCAGTCTGCGCGGCTGGACTCCCCGCAGACCGGTATAGGACCACCAGCTGTGCTCCGCTGAGGACGCGCGATATAATGGGTTCGTGTACGTCGCGAGAGGGTTTGCGCAGCAACAGCCATTTCTGACCGCAATAGCGCGGATAGCGGACGGACTGCCTCCGCAAGTGCTCAGCGTGAATCCCACCCTTGGAAACGACTGGAACGGGGAACCTGCCGTCTATTTTCAGATCATCCTGTCCGACAATTCCGTTCCGCGCTCGCAACTTTTGGCATTCACCAAGCAAATCTCGCAATCGATTGTTCAGCAACTTCGACCGCTTGAGGACTGGGGACTCCTTCCCTATTTCAATTTCCTCACCCAAAGCGACGCCGCCCGAATGGGACATCAGCCAACTTTGGCATGATCTCATGGGCTACCCTCACGACCTGCTTGCATTCGCTCGCCAGATTTCCGAATTGCATCCCACAGCCGCACATCAGCCGAGCCTCAGGCGTGCCATCTCAACTGCCTATTACGCGCTATTTCACCTCCTGATCGCGGACGCCGTAGCCTATTGCGGAGATCCACAATTGGCGAATGCCCTTTCAAGAATTTTCGAGCATGGCGGAATGAAATCTGCTTCGGATGCCAAGGTTTCAGAGATCAATAGCCTTTTCGATCCCACACCTCCAGGAGAACCTGAGCGCACGGTAATGTATCAGCTGCACAATGTCGCAGAGACTTTTGGACAGGCGCAGAACAATAGATTGGATGCCGATTATAATCTTGCGCGTGAATGGCAACCAGACCAGGTCTCCTTACTTGTGGAAGGCATTGAATCCGCCATCACAAGCTGGAGAATCATTCGGAACGAACAGGCCGCAAAGGGCTACTTGCTCTCCATGCTCCCAACCCGTGAGCGTAAACAGCCTCAGTCTCCAAAACCGGGGAAAGCGCCGAAGAAGCCAAAGCCCAGACCCTCTTTAGGAACTCCCTAGGAAAACTAAATAGCACCCTCGGCCGGAGCCAGCGCTCAACTGACGCCGACGTATCTCCGCGAATATTCTTCCCGCGTGCAGAAGCTTTCGCGATCGAGCGCACGGTCGACCGCCAGAATGCCGTCCAGGTGATCGATCTCGTGCTGCAAGAGCTCGGAGAACGCGCCGCGTGCCTCCAAGCTTTCCATTTCACCGGCCTCGTTGCAATACCGAATGCGCACCGCAACGGCCCGCTCCAGCCGCACCAGCAGATCGGGGAACGAGAAGCAGTCGTCCCAGAGTTGGAACTTCTCGCCGCTCTGCCATTCGTACTCGGGATTTCTCAGGCAGTAGGCGCGGCCCTCCAGTTCGATGTATATTAGTCGCTTCGGTTCCCCGATTTGCACTGCGCTGATACCTCGCCCGAACCCGTGAGTGCGCTGGAACTCGTGAAGCGTGTCGCGCAGATCCCGAAAAACGGCCTCGGCTTCCGCGGGTGTGGCCACGGGGGCGGAGACGGCGCGCAGGAGCGGGTCGCCGAGTTGTAAAATGCGGCAGGCTGACATACCACTCATGACAATACCAGCCCCAGCGGCGGACAGGCTAGACCCTGCGAAGCTCGCGATTCGCGTGGCCGTCTATATCGTGATCGTTTGGCTCGCGCGCGAGTTCCTGGGGCCGGTACTCCTGTGGGTGGGCGGATACTACCTGGGCAACCTGGCCGGCACGCTGGTCATCGCCCTGGTGGGCAATGTGCTGGCCCTGCGTTTCTTTACCGACCGCGGGCTGGTGGATCTCGGCATGGGGTGGAATCGCTGTTCCATGGAAAATATGGCCCTCGGCATTTTGGGAGGCGCTGGAGCGGCATCGCTGGTGCTGGCGCCGGCATTGCTCGGCGGCGAGGCGCACCTTGCCGGCACTCCGCAGGACCAGCCGTCGTTCGCCGTCATGATCTTCGTGGTCGCGCTGCTGGCCCTGGGCGCCATGGGGGAGGAACTCATGATGCGCGGCTACGGGTTTCAGATTCTGCTGGCGAACTGCGGCGCGTGGGCCACCATTATTCCCGTGGGGCTGGTATTCGCCCTGCTGCACACCGCCAATCCCAGCGTGACGTGGCTGGGAATCGCCAATACCGCCGGCTTCGGAGTGCTGTTCGGCTACGCTTTCGTGCGCAGCCGCGACCTTTGGCTGCCCGCGGGGCTCCATTTCGGGTGGAATGTTACTTTACCGCTGTTCGGAGTGAACGTAAGCGGGCTTAGAATGAAGGTTACGGGTCACGACATGGTTTGGAGCGCCGGCAAGCTGTGGAGCGGTGGCGACTATGGCCCGGAAGCCAGCCTGCTGACTTCCATCACGATGATCGCGCTGGCCGTTTATATCTGGCTGGCGCCTGTTCGCCGCCAGCCTTCGCCGTTCACAGACCCGCCGGAGGAGCCGAAGGAAGAGACATGCGAGTCTTAGCCCTGATTGCGGTAGCCGGCACGCTGGCGCCGATGGCGCAGGCGGTCGACAAGGACAAGTTGACGATCGAGGATCGCGTGGAACTAACTCGCGGCCTCTCGGCGGAGTACGCCAACGCCAAGGTGCTGCTGCCTCGCTCCAAGAAGCCTTTGGAGTTCGATGCCCAGGCCGGCACCTTCGACAAGAAGGGATGGTCGGCAATCGCCAAGGAGAGCGGTCCCGCGGCGCGCACCGGAGATACGGTGCAGATCACCAAGGTGGAACTGTTCGACGACCACATCGTGATGCAGATCAACGGCGGCTTCAAAGGCGGAGAAAAGTGGTACCACGGCGTTCAGGTGGACAATGGGATGGGCCCGGTTCCCATCGGGAATAATAACGACAGCAACGCTCCCGGCGGCACGTCCATGGTGGTGGAGTTCCACAAGTCGATTGCGGGAATGAAGGCCACGGAAATCAAGAAGCTGCTCGCGCCGGTGCTGGATTTCGACCGCCGTAGCGTTACCGAGATTTATTCCGAGACGCTGCCGCCGGAAGTGCGGCAGGCCATCAAGGACAAACATGCGACGGTAGGGATGGATCGCGACCAGGTACGCATGGCCTTGGGACAGCCGGTCCACAAGGAGCGGGAGACCAGAGACGGCGTGGACTACGAGGACTGGGTCTACGGCACGCCACCGGGCAGAATCACTTTCGTGACTTTCACCGGCGAAAAGGTGGTCAAAGTGAAAGAGGATTATGCCGGCCTGGGTACTGATGTGGGCTCGGTGAAGAAGTAAACTCTCAGCTCTCAGCTCTCAGCTCTCAGCTATCAGCACCCCGACGCGCCGGCGGAGCTATCCACAAAGTGGGGCAAGTTGTCAGCCCAGTCCGCACCCTCGGCATCGCGGAAGGCCGATTGCCAATCGGCCGCAGGATGCCATCCCACTGTCACTTACATTGCCGAAAAGCTGGGATTCTGCGTTAATTGTGGGGCGGACCCCCTGGTCGGCGCGGGACGCCCTCGTCCCGCTCTTCTCTCGGAGAATCAAGTCTCTAGCACCAAAGGGAGGCCGACCAGGGGGTCGGCCGCGGACGAGGGCGTCCGCCCCACTAATTATGCAGGTACGCGGATATAGGGAATGTAAGTGACATTGGGATGCCATCCTGCCCCACGTCAGCCACTCTGTGCCAACCTGAACGTGACCCACCGAAGATCTGAAATAAGCTACCGTAGCGCGGCCCGCCTGGCCACTTCCCGGCGCAGCATCAGAACCAGCCGGGCCAGGCCGTCGATCCAGTCGGGAAACAGATCCACGTACTGCAATTCCCGTTGGATGGAGCGTGGCACGCGGCAGGGTGTCAGCCGCACGGGCACGATAAAGATTTCGTCGAGCGGTATCTGTCGCGCGCAATCCAGCGCGTAGCGGATTTCCGCCTGGAAGCCGCCCTTTTTGTTGACCGAATTCTGCGAGTAGCAGGCTAGAAAAAAGTCCGAGCCCTCGATGGCGGACTCGATGGCGCGCGGCCAGTTCTGGCCGGGGACCAGCTTGCGTTCGTCGGTCCACGGATTGAACCCGGCCGCTTCCAGGGCATCGCCAAGACGCCGCGCCAGAACGGTATCCTCTTTTCCATAAGCCACGAAGACTTGCGGCAGGTGGTGCGGTTCGAAGCGGAAACCGTTGGCCGCATCGGGCACGAACGAACCCAATCCGTCGATCTCGACTACCTTGCCCTCGGCCAGCCCTCGAATGACGATCTGCGCTAACTGCTCCACGGAGGTGGGTTCACTCATGGCTTTTTCACCGCCTCCGGTTCGAACGCCACCTGGCCATCGGGTCCGTGCTTGAACTTTCCCAAACCGGGCAAGGCGGGTTCTCCGCCGTGGCGCAGATCGGCGAGAATCCTGTGGAGTATCAGGTCAAAGCGGTCGGCAGCCTCGGCCTGGGTGACCCGTGCCCGCCGGGCTAGTTGTCGGGCGATGTCCGGCTTCCTCATTTCGGCAATCACGGTAGCAGGCAGGGCGCGCGGGGAAGGAGAGGCGGGTCAGGCTGCCTTTCATAAGTGAATGAAAATAATATTGTTGAGAAATCGGAAAAACGGCGAATTCCCTGTGACCGAAGGATAAAGCCCCTATTTCGCCAGATGAAATGATTTTAATAGTAGTTTAAGGTACCGTTCATGTGCCGTTCGCTATCATGAACGCCAGGACGACATAGTTCGTCGCAATCCAAAGGAGAACCGCAAATGAAAAGACTGATCCCGCTGATTGCCGCTCTGGCCCTGACGTTCGGCGCCGTTACCGCGTTCGCCGGCATGAATGCTTCCACCCACAATGCGAAGGCCACCACGGCCAAGAGCACCAAGGCAAAGTCCACCAAGAAAAAGAGCTAACCCTTTTTTACCAGCAAGTTGCAAAATGCCGTGGGGTTGTGGACGCACCCCGCGGCATTTTCATTTTGTCCCTCAGTTCGCGGGCTGTTTAGATACCGCCGCGGCGACCTCCCGGCCGCGATCCAGCGCCTCCCGATAAAGCGTTCGCCGCACCCCTCTGCTCGGCGTCCCGTCCCCACGGTAGTAAAACTCCAGAGTCTTGCCCACGGCGTATGTTCCCGCATAGGCAATCGCGCCTTTGGGAATCAGTCCGCCGCCGAGCGGGATCTTGCCCACCAGTTCGCGGGCCAGCGCCCGCCATCCGAACGCCCCGGCGGCAATGGAGAGAATGGCGCCCTTCTGGCCGCCGAATCCCACCTCTTTGCCATACGCGGCGGCAATCAGAAACGCCATGCGGACTTGGTTGCCGGTGAGGAAAACCGTGTCGGAGGCAAACTCCCCGAAGGCCCAGGGCAACTCGATCAGGCTGGGCACGATGTCGGGCAGC
>CAZARO010000424.1:0-5450 GCA_964487165.1 uncultured Solibacteraceae bacterium
CTTCCACCGCGGTCTCCACTGTACCGTAGGCCGTCATCATGATAACCGGCACCAGCGAATTCTGCCGCCGGATCAGGCTGAGAAATTCCTGGCCGTCCATGTTGGGCAGCTTGAGATCGGTGAGCACCAGGTCGGCGCGATCCACGATCTTGAGCGCGTCCTCGGCGGTCGCCGCTTTGTCCACGTCGAAGCCCGCGGACAACAGTTGCAGCTCGATCACGCGGCGCAGTTTTTCTTCGTCTTCCACTACCAGAATGCGCTTTTTCATGTAATCGGACCAAGTAAAGAATCGGTTGCGTTTCCTCTTTGCGCCTTTGCGCCTTTGCGAGACAAAGACGTTAAATGTGCGGAGGCGGCGAAGCCAAGCCGAAGAAAAAGCCATCTCTCGCAAAGGCGCAAAGGCGCAAAGACTGGGATGCGAGAAGTTTGGCGGCGACCATTGGCCGCGTTAAGGTCATCCGTGTTCATCCGTGACTCAATTTGTTGGGGGATCCTTAGCAGGTCGCTGAAAAAGGTTCGCCTGTGTCCATCCGTGACTCATAATGAGTATTTCCGCACTCCTTTAGAGAGCGGTCTCTTCCCTCACCGCGGCGCTCGGCAGCAGCACATGAAACACGCTGCCCTTACCCGGCTCGCTCTCCACTGTTATCTTACCGCCGTGCTCGTCGACGATCTTGGAAACGATCGCCAGGCCCAATCCCACTCCTTCCGGCTTGGTGGTGAAGAACGGATTGAAGATGGAATCGCGCTGGTGGGGTTCGATCCCCACGCCGCGATCGATCACCGCGATCTCCACGGCATCGCCGGCCGAGCGCGTCTTTACGCTCACCGCTCCTCCCGGCGGAGAAGCCTGCACGGCGTTGAGGATCAGGTTGTAGAATACGCGCTCCATCAATTCGGCGTCGAAGGGGAAGGGCGCAATCTCGGGCTCGTAGTTTTTGTAGATGGCGGCGCCTTTGGCTTCGCGTTCCACCTGGGCGATGGCGCGGTCGAGAGTCTGGGCCAGGTCGGCATTATCGCGGCGCAATTTGAGCGGCCGGGCGAATTGCAGAAAGCGCGTGACCAGGGAGTTGGTGCGGTCCACCTCGCTGGCTATGAAACCCGCCATCTCGCGGGCCACGTCGTTTTCGGCGGCGACGTTGCGCTGCAGAAGTTCGGCCGACGCTTTGATGGTCCCGAGCGGATTGCGGAGTTCGTGGGCCAGGCCGGCTGAGAGTTGGCCCAGCGCCGCCAGCCGGTCGGAACGGCGGGCGGCTTTCTCGGCCTCCTGGAGGCGCTGGTTGGCCTCGGCGAGTTGCTCGGCGGTACGGAGATTCTTTTCCGATTGCACCCGGAGATCCCGCGCCAGGGTATTGGCAATATTGCCGGCGACAATCAGACACACCACGCGCAGCTCCAGGTCGACCGTTACCGGTTTAGCCGCCGTAACGCGGTAAAGATATAGGAGGTACGCGCCGCAGGTGACCAGCGTGAAGACCATGGTGCCCGCGAAGTCGAAGGTAGTGGCGGCCGACACCACCGGCAGGAGCAAAGCCGGCCAATACCGGCTGTTGATGGCTCCGCCGAAGCCTATCAGGAGGACGCTCAGGGCGAGCTTGAGCACGATCCAGAAGACCCGGCTTTGTGTCGATTGAACCGCGGGTACCTTGGGCTCGAGGATTTGGGCCACGCCAAGGGACACGAGAGGCACGATTTCGTACGCGTCGCCGTACTCGCATGTGGCCAGGGCCGCTGCAAATAGCGCCACCCATAGCAAATCCTGTGGCTGGATCAGCTTCCGCCAAGAGCGCAAAGAGTTAACGGACACGCCTGATATCTCTGTCGGGATTATGCCACAATAAGGGTAATCGTCTCATGGCCAACCCAAGCATTCTGGATCAGGACCGGGCTGCGCGCTCCGGATCCCAGACCACCAACGACTCCGCCGAGTCCTTCGGCGACATCCTTTCGCAGTACGAACAATCCCACTCGCACAAGCCCGATGAGGGCGGACATGGGCTCGAAGGCACGGTGATTGCTATCAACGGGGAATCCGTTTTCCTGGATATCGGCTACAAGATCGAGGGCATTATTCCGGTCGCCGACTTCCAGGCCACTGGCGATTCACCGAAGCCCGGCGACAAGATGCCGGTGTCGATCAAGGGCCGCGACCCCGAAGGATATTACGAGCTTTCCCGCCTCAAGGTGGAACGGCCCAAGGACTGGTCGTCGCTGGAGAAAGCCTTCGCCGATAAGGCCGCTATCGCCGGCGTGGTCAGCGCGGTGGTGAAGGGCGGCGTTTCCGTGGACGTCGGAGTGCGCGCGTTCATGCCCGCTTCCCGCAGCGGCGCGAAAGACGCTGCCGAAATGGAGAAGCTCATCGGGCAGGAAATCCGCTGCCGCATCATTAAGCTCGACGTGGCGGATGAGGACGTTGTGGTGGACCGCCGCGCCGTCCTGGAGGAAGAGGAACGCGCCTCCAAAGAGCGCCGGTATACCGAAATCAAGGAAGGCGAAATCGTGGAAGGCACGGTGCGCAGCCTCACCGATTTCGGCGCTTTCGTCGACATCGGCGGGGTGGATGCCCTGCTGCACGTGGCCGACATTTCCTGGAGCCGCATCAATAAGCCTTCCGATGCGCTTGCCGCCGGCCAGACGGTGCGCGTCAAAGTGCTCAAAGTGGATGCCGCCAAGCGGCGCATTTCCGTGGGCATGAAGCAACTGCTGCCGCACCCCTGGGAGCTGGTGAACGAGAAGTACAAGGTGGGCGACCGGGTGACGGGTACGGTCACGCGCGTGGCCGAGTTCGGCGCTTTCGTGGAGCTTGACAAGGGCGTGGAAGGGCTGATCCACGTCTCCGAAATGTCATGGTCGAAGAAGATGAAAAAGGCTTCCGAGATCGTCAAGCCGGGCGAGCAGGTGGAAGTGGTGATCCTGGGCATCAACCAGGGCGAGCGCCGCATTTCGCTGGGTCTCAAGCAGGCCATCGGCGATCCGTGGGCCGACATCAAGCAGCGGTTCCCCGCCGGATCGGTGGTGGAAGGACCGATCGTCAGCATGACCAGTTTCGGCGCCTTCATGCAGCTTGCCGAGGGCGTGGAAGGCATGATCCACGTGGGCGATATCAGCGCGGAGAAGCGCCTCAATCATCCGCAGGACGCGCTCAAGCAGGGGCAAATCGTGAAGGCGCAGGTGCTGGAGATCGATTCCGAGAAGCGGCGGCTGCGTCTGGGCATGAAGCAACTGGTGCCCACCGGCCTCGACGAATACATCGCCGAGCACAAGGAAGGCGACGTGGTTACGGGTCGCCTGATGGAAGTATCCGCGGGCCGCGCGCGCGTGGAACTGGGAGAAGGCATCGGCGGGTCTTGCCGGCTGAGCAGCGAAGCTCCCGAGAAAGCGGAGAAGGCCAGCGATCCGAAAGTGGACCTCTCCTCGCTGAGCTCCATGCTGCAATCCAAGTGGAAGGGCGGACAAAGCGGCGCCGCTGCCCGACGCGAAGCGCCACGCTCCGGCCAGATTCGCAGCTTCCGCATCGTGAAGTTGGATGCGGCGGGCAAACGCATCGATCTGGAACTGGTGTAGCGCCTGTTCACCACAGAGGCACGGAGACACAGAGAAGAACTCAAGAAGGTGGCCGAGGGCACAGAGAAAATCCTGCGCCGTGGGCCTGAATCGTGAACAATCGAACTACGGCCCAGTGGGGCACGGTCGAAAACCTGCTGTGGGTGCTCCGTGGGGCAGCCAATCCTGGCTGCCGGCTGGAAAGCCGGCCTGCAGGCACGATTGCCTGCCTCACGAGGGTTTGATGACCTCTAGGTGGCCCGCACCGGGCCATGCCCCGACAGGATGGCATCCTGCGCGGCAGTCGCCGACCGCCGCCGTCACTGTATTACGCGACGCTCACCCCCGTGGCAGCGTCACTGTCCCCGCGACTACCGAAATTCCCGCCGCTAGCGACTGGCTCAACCGCACCGATTCCCCGCTGTTGCCCACTCGAACGCTCAGCGATCGATTGCGCGTCCCCGCTTCCACCGTGATGCCCACTCCGGGCTTCAATCCCAGCCGTTTCATCTCGCGCAGCGCGGCGGGGTCGCGGTCCGACACGCTGCTGATCACCGCCGTCACGCCGCATGCCCATTTGGAGAGCAGTACTTCGTTGCGGCCCGGAAGAGTGCCGTTACGTTCGGGAATCGGGTGACCGTGAGGATCCGTTTCCGGGTCCCCCAATTTCGCCGCGATGCGATCTTCCAGCCGTTCGGAGATGAAATGCTCCAGCCGTTCCGCCTCGTCGTGGACTTCGTCCCAGGGATAATCGAGAATGTCGTGCAGGAAGCGCTCCAGCAGGCGATGATGGCGCAACACCTCCAGGGCGCGCATTTTTCCGGCGCTGGTCAAATGTGCGCCGTGGTGCTTTTCGTATTTCACCAGCGGCGGCTTGTGCGATGCCAGCTTTTGCAGCATCCCCGTAACGGATGCGGCGCGGACACCCAGATGCCCGGCCAGCGAGTTGGACGCCACCCGTTCTTCATTCTCGCCACCTAGTTCCAGGATGGCCTTCAAGTAGTCGTCGACAGACTCCGTATTCGCTTTAGGAAGCACTAAATCCTAGCCTACAGCGGGACCCGCCAAGGCCGCAACTTGACGCCGGCCGCTGGGGCTCGTATTATTTAGGCATGCCTAAATTCGCTCTGGCGATTGCAGCCGTTCTGTTCTACTGCCTGCGCGCCATGGCGCAGGGCGAGACCACCAGCGCGATCATCGGCTTGGTCACCGACCCGGCAGGCGCCGCGATACCCAGCGCCATCGTCACCCTCACCGGCAACGAAAACGGCATGAAGCGCGTTGTCCGGACGGACGACGCCGGCCGCTACGGCTTTCCCCAGTTGAAGCCCGGAATCTACTCCGTGAAAGCCGAGGCGGACCACTTTGAAACGCAGGAAAATCGCGCCGTAACGGCTGGCCTGGGGGTGAAACAGACGGTCGATTTCAAGCTCTCCATCGCCTCCGCGAGCCAGAGCATCGTAGTGCATGAGCAGGCGCCGCAGCTCAATCCGGAGAATCCCAACAGCTCCACCACGCTCGCCGCCGCGGCCCTCGAAAACCTTCCCAATCCCGGCGGCGACATGACCTACCCGCTGCAGTTCGCCGCCGGCGCGCTCATCAACACCGCCGGCAGCGGCAACGATTTCGTGGGCGGGACCAACGGGTATGGCAATGTCGAGTTCAATGGCCTGCCTTCGCTCTCAAACGGGTACATTGTCGACGGGTTGGAGACCAACGATCCCTTGACGAACTTGAACAGCGGCCTCTCCACCAACCTGGTGCTGGGTTTGAATTCCATCGCCGAGGTGACCGTCAACACCCTCTCTTACGCGGTCGATCAGGGCCGCTACGGAGCTTCGCAGGTCAACTACGTCACCAAGTCGGGCGCCAACAAGTTCCACGGAAACCTGTACGAATTGTGGAAC
>CAZARO010000425.1:0-5429 GCA_964487165.1 uncultured Solibacteraceae bacterium
TGCTCGCCGGAGGACTCGCCTGGGGATGCGCGCGCGGGAGCCTTTTCCAATTGCACGCGGCCGAATGGCGCTTCCCTGCTGGCGCCGCGGCCTTCCTGACCGAACACCCTATCGCGGCGCCACTTTTCAATACCTACGAGTATGGCGGCTACCTGATCTGGAAAGACCAGCGCGTGTTTATCGATGGCCGGGCGCTCAGCGAATCGGTATTTCAGGATTACCGCACCATCCTCGCCGCTCCGCCCAACGAACCGGCGCGCGCCGCCCTGCTGGCCCGGTACGGCATCGGGCTGATTGTGGTGAATGCCTTCGAATACAATGCCGGGACGCTATACCCGTTGGTGCTGGCGCTCCCCGATTGGAAGCTGGTGTACGAAGACCCGCAGGCGCTGGTTTTAGTGCGCGATCTTCCGGCCGGTATGCCCGCGCTGGATGCCAGCCGCCTGCTGGACCATCTCGATGCCGAGTGCCGCCTGCACGTGGAGCACGATCCCGACCTGCCAGGCTGCGCGCGCACCTTGGGCGACTACTTCCTGCGGGCCGGCGATCGCGCCCGCGCACGCCGCGCCCTGGAGCTGTATTTGCAGCACCCCTACCCCGGAGACACCGACGCCCGCCGCGCCTACCTGCAACTGCTGCCGTAGCGATTCACTTCACCTCCGCCGCTCCACTCGCGGCCGCCAGCCTGCCTTCCATTGTGTCCTCCGCCACCGCCCGTACCGACTAGCTCCCCGGCGGCGCCTTGATGGTCAACGCGGTGGTGAAACCCGATTTTGCGGAGCGCACGATAGTTGCGTCCATGAGATTGAGTTCCCGCCCGTGCGTGTCTGCCGAGGGGAGTAAGCCGAGGCTTGTTACAATGATGGCGCTGTTTCCCCGTTGGAGGCCGCGATGAAACGAACCAAGCCCCGGTCGGAACATGTTACGCCCGGCGGCGCCGCCAGGGTGACGGAATAGATGCCGCAAACCATCCGCAGTGTGCGCCTGTTCCGCGCGATGTCGACGGTGTCGCGGGAGATTGCCGACAGCACTCACCGGATTCCGGAGATCGGCTTTTTGGTGGTCCGCATCGAGACGCGCTCCGGAGTTTCCGGCGACGGATTCCTGCTGGCGTTTCATTACTCGCGAGAGGCCATTCTGGGCGCGTTGCGCGATGCCGCCCCTCTGGCGTTGGGCCGTGAGGTGAGCCGGCCGGGCGACTTCCTCACGCGGCACGAGCGGGAAAGCGAATACTTCGGTAACGTGGGGCTGAATCGCTGGGCCGCGGGCGCGTTCAATCTGGCCATGTGGGACGCCTGGGGCAAAACGGTGGGCGCGCCGGTGTGGAAGTTGCTCGGGGCGTGGCACGAGCGCGTGCCCCTGTATGGCAGCGGCGGCTGGCTCTCCTATTCCACGGCGGAGCTTCTCGAGGAAGTGACGGGCTACGTGGCGCGCGGCTTACGGTCGGTGAAGGTCAAGGTCGGGTCGCCGGAGAGGGAGCGTGACATTGAGCGGCTGCGCAAGGTGCGGGAGACGGTGGGCCCTAACATCGGCATCATGATGGACGCCAATCAGGGCCTGGACCTGGCGGGCGCACTGGCGCTGGCGCGCGCGGCGCAGCCGCTCGGCATCACGTGGTTCGAGGAGCCCTTGCCGCGCACCGATTACGACGGCTACGCGCAGCTGCGGCGCGCCGCCGGCATTTCCATCGCCACCGGCGAGCGCGAGTTCGACACCGTGACGCTACGGGAGTTGATCCGCCGGGAAGCCATCGACCTGTGGCAGCCCGACGCGTTGCGGCTTGGCGGGGTGGAGGCGTGGCGCGCCTCGGCGGCGCTGGCCGCGTCGCATCACATCCCGGTGCTGCCGCACTATTACAAGGAGTACGATGTGCCGTTGCTGGCGACCATACCGAACGCTTACGGCGCGGAGTGGTTCGACTGGGTGGACGGCCTGATCACGCAGCCGCTGCGCATGGAGGACGGCTTCGCGTATCCCAACTCCGGCGACGGTTGGGGTTTCCAATTCAAGGACGAGCATTTGACTGAGCTCGCGAAATTCGACTGACCATGGGGGCCGAATCGACCTTCCGGCTCGACGCGGAAACGGCGCTCATCACCGGCGGCGGTACCGGGCTGGGCTTCGGCATGGCGGCAGCGATGGCCGCGGCGGGCGCGCGAGTGGTGCTGGTGGGCCGCCGGGGGCCGGAATTGGAGCGCGCGGCTGCCGCCATAGGCGGCGCGGCAAGCTGGGTGGCGCGCGACATCACCGAGCTCGAACGGGCGGGCGCGCTGGTCGCTGAGGCCGAGGCCGCGGCGGGGGCACCAGTCACAATTCTGGTCAACAACGCCGGAATCCACCTCAAGAAGCCGGCCGAGGAAACCACTCCGGCGGACTTTCAATCGGTGCTGACCACACACGTTTGCGCGGCACACGCGTTGACCGCGGCGGTGCTTCCCGGCATGCTGGCCCGCGGCCACGGCAACATTTTGTTCACCGCGTCCATGACGTCTTTCATGGGCGTGCCGCTGATCATCGCGTATTCGGCGGCCAAGAGCGCTTACGTGGGGATGGTGCGGTCGCTGGCGGTGGAGGTGTCGGGGCGCGGCGTGCGCGTCAACGGCATCGCACCGGGATGGATCGACTCCCCTATGCTGCGCCAGGCGCTGGGGCAGGACGAAGCGCGCCGGAACAAGATCCTGGGGCGCACTCCCATGGCCCGGTTCGGCGAACCTGCCGACGTGGGGAACGCGGCCGTATTCCTCTGCTCCCCGGCAGCGAAGTTCATCACTGGCGTGGTGCTGCCGGTGGACGGCGGGGCGAGTGTCGGCTTCTGACGTGCGGCGGATATAGACCGTTATCACCTTTGGTTAGCATTCCCTTCCTGCCCCCTTGCTGCCACACTAGCGGTGGAAAGGTGGACACCATGCGGACTTTCTGTTTGATTTCGGGGTGCGTGCTGGGGTTGTTGGCATTCGAAGGCCCGGCCGCGGCGCAGACAATGGTGGAGTACGGCGCCGCCGCAGGCGCGGCCGCCACGGCTGCTTCGGGGGCGAAGGGAGTGGGTTCCAGCATCGGCGGGATGTTTGAGGGGCTCAATAAAACGCTCAATGAGGCGCACGATCCGGCTTCGAAGTCCGAGCCGGTCACGAAAACGCATCGCACCACTACCGCGCCGGACAAGTCAAAGCCGGAAGCCGCCAAGTATGGACCCGCGGCGCCGAAGCCGAGTTACGAAGACCCGACGGGCATCGAGAAGGGCATGAGCTGCGAGGAAGTGACGCGCCGTTTCGGTCCGCCGTCGATGGCATTCGCCACCGAGGATGACGGCAAGACGATGAGCTACGCCGGCAAAAGCGGCGGCGTCCAGGTGGAATGCCAGGGCGGCAAAGTGGCGTCGGTGGAGAAACCCCACTAAGTACTCGATTTCATAAGTTCGCCAACGTATTCTGCAGCGCCCGCTCCCTGATGGTCGTGGCTCTGAACGAGGCTGCATGCAGAGCCGCGACCGTAAGGAAGCGGTTGCAGCTGGGTCTGCGGAATACGCAACTGTATTTGCAAACTGGTGTACTAAGCAAGGGCTCGGCCCTTGAAATCCTCTCAGGATTGGGAAATCAGAAGCGGCCCCTTCGGGTCCGTGAAGTCAGCATAGGGGGCGGCAACCGCCGCCCGCCATGGCGGACATGGTAACCCGGCGCCCCTAGCCGTTCACTGCAACGCCAGCCTGAGTTTCTCCACGTCGCGCTCGTCATTGTAGAAGTGCGGCGACACGCGCAGCCGCCCATGCCGGGCCGAGACCAGAATGCGCCCCTCGCGCAGCCGCCGCACCAGTTCGCCCGGTTCGCGCCCCGGCAAACACGCCGTCACGATTTGCGAAGCGTCCTGGTTAACCGTCGCCCCCAATCCGCAAAGCATCGCCCGCACCTGTCCGGCCAGTTCGAGCACCCGGGCTTCAATCGCCGCCGCTCCGATTTCCAGCATCATGTCCAGCACCGCGCTCATGGCGTATAGCGACGGGAAAACCAGCGCCCCGCCTTCGTACTTCTCCGCGGCGTCCACCAGCACCGGCGCACCGTGATTGAGATGGTTCACCTGCCGCCAGTCGCGATCCGTGCGCCAGCCCACCACCGTTACCGCCAGCCGCGGCCGCAGTTCCGGCGCCACATAAACGAAGCCCGCACCGTTGGGCGACATCATCCATTTGTACGCATCCACGCACAGCACCGCCGGCCGGACGCGGCGCACATCGAACTCCAGCGCGCCCACGCTCTGCGTCCCGTCCAGGTACAGCAGCACGCCGCGCTCCGCAAGAAATCGCGAGATCTCCTCCAGCGGCAGCCGAAGGCCTGTCGCGTAGTTCACCGTGCTGAGCACCACCAGCCGCGTCCGCTCGCTCACCGACGCGTAGAATTCCGCCCAGGGCACCACCCGGTGTACGGCGCCGAAACGCTCCAGCGCGGCGGAGACGTACAACTGATTCGGAAACTCGTCCTCGATGGTCAGCACTTCGTCGCCGGCGCGCCACGGCAGCCCCTGAATCAACAGCGCCAGCCCGGTGGACGCGTTGGGCACGAAGGTGATATCGCCGGCCTCCGCGTGGATCAGTTGGGCGCACTGCGCGCGGATGCGGTCGGCATCGTCGTACCAGTGCAGGAAGTCCGCGCACGCGCTCTCGTCGCGCCGCTCCATGTGCGCCGCCATGGCACGCACCCCTCGCCTCGGCACCTGCCCGAAGGTGGCCGTGTTCAGATAGGTCCACTTTCCCAGGGCGGGGAATTCGCCGCGAATCGCGCTCCAATCGGTCATGCGCGGCACTCTCCGGCGATCCGCCGGATCGCCTCCAGGCTCAATTCCACATCTTCCTCCGTCGTCGCCCACGACGATACGCTGATCCGCATCGCAGTCCTCCCTTGCCATTCCGAAGCCCCGCACCAGCACGTGCCTTCCCGCTGCACCCGTTCGATCACCGCCAGCGTCACTTCCGGACTGCCGAACGAGACCAGCACCTGGTTGATGGCCACATCGTTCAGTATCTCGTAGCCCGCCTCCCGCAGTCCCGCCGCGAATCTCTGCGCGTGCCGGCACGTGCGCTCGATCAATTCCGCGAGTCCGCGCCGGCCCATTGAGCGGACGGCCGCCCACAACTCTACGCCCCGCGCCCGCCGCGACATTTCCGGCGTATACTGCGACGGCTCGCGCAATTCTCCAGGCTTGATGTAGGCCGCGGCAATCGCCATCGCCGCGCGCAGCGCCGCCCGATCGCGCACCAGTGCGACCCCGCAATCGTAGCCCACATTCGGCCATTTATGCGCGTCCGTGGCCCACGAATCGGCCATCTCGAAACCCGCGGTCAGGTGCCGATACTTCGGTGACGCGGCCGCCCACAGTCCGAAGGCTCCATCCACGTGGACCCAGGCCCCGGCGTCGTGCGCCCGCCGGCAAATCTCGCC
>CAZARO010000426.1:0-5428 GCA_964487165.1 uncultured Solibacteraceae bacterium
CCACAGTCTTACGGCGAGATCACGGTGATGCGCGCGGATGGCTCCCAGATCACGGATCTAACGGACAACCCGTGGGAGGATGCGACTCCACGCTGGGCCCCGCTCAAAAGGAAATGAAATCAGTCTCCGGCGGCGCGCTGCCATGCGGCGTCAGCCGTGAATCGCCCGTTAACGGGAACTTGAGCGGCGCGATGCCGGCTCATGGGGAGTAATCGGCCGGCCGTCGTGAATAACTTCCCGATCGTTTCGGCTACTGTCCGAGTCGGGGACTTACACGGACGGAGCTTCCGCGCTACGTACTTCGGGGTTCGTGCATTTCCCGACCGTCTGACGTGGCCGCGCACGACAAGAACAAGTGCTTTCCGCTGCCAGGAGGGATTTGTTATTCGGATCGGAGGGCTACGGATCGACCTTTGATGCGCGCAAGGCGGGAGGCAGCGGGCTGGGAACGCCGCGCGGTGCGCACCATTATATCCATGGAACGCACATAGATGGCCTGACGATGCGGTGCGTACGTAGACAGGCATGTGGCGAGTTCCACTCCGGCGGAAGAGGCGCTACCCGAACCCATGCCCCGTCACGCTAAAATCGGAGATTGCCTGACATCCTGGTAACGGTGGTGATTCCCACCCTGGCCGCGGATTCGAGACTGATGGAGTGCCTTGAATCCCTAGATCGGCAGACACGGCGGGATTTTGAAGTGATCGTGGTGGACAACAGCGGTCGAGGACTGGTGCGCCGCCAGCGCGTAGCAGCGGGTGTGCGCGTAATCGAAAACAGCAGCAACTTTGGCTTCGGTGCCGCTATTAACCAAGGCCTCGATGCCTCCACAGCCCCCTTTCTGGCCACTTTGAACGACGACGCGGCCGCCGATCCACGGTGGCTCGAAGCGCTGCTCGCGGCCATCGAGCGGCGTCCCGATGCCGGCATGTGCGCATCTCAGGTACGCCTCTTCGGCGAGCATCGCCTGGATTCCGCGGGCATGCTGGTGGCGCGCGACGGCTCCAGCAAACAGCGCGGCAGCGGACGCCCGCCGGAGGATTTCCCGGTGGCCGAAGAGTCGCTCTTCCCCAGCGGGTCGGCCGCGCTCTACCGGCGTGCCATGCTGGAATCGGTCGGCGCCTTCGACAGCCGCTTCTTCCTCTATTGCGAGGATACCGACCTGGGACTGCGCGCCCGCTGGGCGGGATGGAAGTGCCTCTACGTCCCCGAGGCCGTGGTGGAGCACCATTACTCGCATTCCGCCGGCGGCGCGTCTCCGCTGAAGGCCTATTTCGTGGAGCGCAATCGCCTCTTCGTGCTGGTGAAGAACTTTCCCGCCGGAATGCTGCTGGCGGCGCCGTTCGCCACAGTGGTGCGATACGCGTGGCATGCCTGGTACCTGCTGGGGGGACGCGGCGCCGCCGCCCGCTTCCGCGCGGAAGGACACGCCGGGCCGAAAATGATTTGGTACGTATTGCGCGCGCACGGCGCCTTGCTGGCCCACGTGCCGCGATTGTGGCGCCAGCGGCGTGAGATCCGCCGCAACGCGCGCATCACCCCGGCCATCTTCCGGCATCTGGTGCGTGCCCATTCCATCAGCGCCCGAAAGGTGGCGGCGCTATGATCCGCGCGGAGGGGCCGGATTCCCTGCTGATCATCGTGCCGGCCTTCAACGAAGTGGGCGCCGTTGCCGAGGTGGTGCGCGCGGTGAACCGCAGCGTGCCCGGTGTCCCGGTGCTGGTGATCGACGATTGCTCGCTTGACGACACCATCGCCGCGGCGCGCGGAGCGGGCGCCGAAGTGCTGCCCCTGCCGCATCACCTGGGCCTCGGCGGCTGTGTACAGGCGGGCTACAAACTGGCCTTCTCGCTGGGATTTCAGTACGTCATCCGCGTGGATGGCGACGGCCAGCACGACGCTCGCGACATCCCGCGTATTCTCGAACGGCTCAAGACTTCCGGCTGCGAGATGGTCATCGGGTCGCGCTTCGTGGAGCAGAACGGGTCGAGAACCGGAACTGTCCGGTCGCTCGGCATCCGCTTCTTCCGGCTGGTACTGCGGCCCATTCTAGGGAAGGCGGTCTACGACCCCACTTCCGGCTTCGTGGGTGTGAACCGCAACGCGCTGGCCGTTTTCAGCCGCAGTTTTCCGCTGGAATATCCCGAGATCGAGGCCCTGGTGGTGCTGCAGCGCCGCCGCTTCCGCTTTGAGGAAGTGCCCACCAAGATGCTGCCGCGCCTTACCGGCCGCTCCTCCATTACCGCCCGCGTGTCGTTGTACTATATCGTCCACGTGTTGTTAGGTGTCTTCGTGAATATCCTGAAATATGACCGCCGGTTTCATCGCCCCGTTAAACCACCCTCCGGCGGCGGAGCAGATTAGATGGACCGTCTATTGAATGTCACCACCGTGTTGAGCGTTTTGCTGCTCCTCATGGTGTTGGTTTCGGTGCGCCGTGCGCATATTCGCGTGGAATACTCGGTAAGCTGGCTGCTCACCGGCGTGGCCATGCTGCTGCTTTCGCGCTGCCGGCCGGCGCTCGAAATCATCACCCGCTGGACCGGCGTTCCCGACACTCCGCTCACTCTCTTTCTGATCTCGGGTGCGCTCTTCCTGGTGATGTTTTTCCGCTTTTCGGTGATCATTTCCCACCTGCGCGACGACAACGTGGCGCTGGCGCAACGCGTGGCTATCCTGGAGTACCACATCCACGGCCTGGAGCACCACGAAGAGTCCGGAGCATTATGAAGAGTAAGAAACGCGAAGCTCGCAAAGGCGGCGGGCCGCCGGCGGTTGCGGTAGCCGCCGCGCCCGCG
The DNA here is from genome assembly GCA_964487165.1 of uncultured Solibacteraceae bacterium. Lineage (GTDB taxonomy): Bacteria > Acidobacteriota > Terriglobia > Bryobacterales > Bryobacteraceae > PALSA-129. The sequence continues at coordinate 2,799 of CAZARO010000426.1, forward strand.
CCCCGTCCGCGATGGCACTACTTCGTGCTCGGTGCTCTGGCCGCGGGTATCTTGGCGCTGTGGGCCTACTGGCCTTCCATGGGCGGGCCGTTCCTGTTCGACGATAATTTCCTGCCTTTCGCCGTCTCCAACATTTCCACCCAGCCGCTGTCCGCGTTTCTCCACGGCCAACGCCCGCTTCTCATGGCCACCTACTGGTTGAGCGCCCGCCTTTCGCCCGAGGATACCTGGTGGTACCACTTCCTGAACGTGCTCATTCACTGCGTTACCGCGGGCCTGGTGTTTTTCATCGTCCGGCGGCTGCTCGAATGGGCCAACGCCGGCGATTCGCGCCGCGGCCTGCTGGCCGGTCTCGCGGCGGCGCTCTTCCTGCTGCATCCCGCGCAGACGGAAGCGGTGTCGTATGTGGCCGGCCGTTCGGACGCACTCAGTGTGATGCTGGCGTTCGCCGCGTTCACGGTGTTCCTCTACCGCCGGGAAAGCGCCGTGAGCTGGAAAACCGCGGCCGCTGTCTTCCTGTTATTCGGCGCGGCGCTGGCATCCAAAGAAGATACCATCGCACTGCCTGCTCTGCTCCTGCTCACCGACTTCTGGTGGAGTCCGGGCTCGCGCTGGGAAGGCATCCGGCGAAACTGGCGGATTTACGGGCCCATGGCGCTGGGGTCGCTCGCCGGTGTGGCATACGCCTGGAAATTGATCACTCACGCCACCACGGCCGGATTCGGGCTCAAAGAATTCACCTGGTACCAGTATTTCTTCACCCAATGGCGCGCGATTCCGGTGTACCTGGGCATATTCCTCTGGCCCGCGAACCTGACCCTCGACTGGGATTTTCCCATTTCGCACACCGTGCTGGAACACGGCGCTATTTTCTGGCTGGCGATCCTGCTGGCGCTGCTCGCGGCGGCGTGGACGCTCCGCGGCAAGTACCCACTGGCTAGTTACGGCTTCCTGGTCTTTTTGATTTTACTGGCGCCCACATCGTCCATCCTGCCGATCCGCGATCCCATCGCCGAGCGACGCCTCTATTTTGCGATGCTGGGGCTGCTGCTCATCGTGGTGGATGTACTGGCGCGCGTCAAAGTCGATCGCCAGATGCTGGCCGCGGGAGGGGTGGGGCTGGTTCTACTGGCCGCGCTTGTGACCCGCGCCCGCGCGGAGGTCTGGTCCGACGAGCTTTCCATTTGGCAGGACACCGCCCGTAAATCGCCCGGCGCCTGGCGTCCCCACTTCCAGCTCGGTTTCGCCTATTTCAAAGCGCAGCGCTACGAAGAGGCGCGGGAGGAGTTTGCGAAGACAGCCGAGCTTCACCCGGCCGACCCCGGCCTTTTGCTGGATTGGGGTTTGACCTACGACGAGCTAAACCAACCCCAGCAGGCGCTCGAAAAACTGCAGCAGTCGGCCGCCCTGCAAGCCACCGCGCAAGTCTTCTCGCAGATCGGCATGGTCTACGGAAAGCTCGAAAAGTGGCCCGAAGCACTGACCGCGCTGTCCACCGCCGAGAAAATCGACCCGAATTTCCCGGACACCTACGTCTATCGCGCCAAGGTGTATATAAAGACCAACGACTGGGCGAATGCCCTCCAGGACGATCGCCGCGCCCTGGGTCTCGACCCCAACAATTCCAATGCGCGGCACGATCTGCAGGTGGTGGTGAATCAACTGCGCGCCAATTCCGCCGGCAAGTGACATGCGCCCGCTGCGCATCGGCGTGAATGCTCTCTACCTCATCCCCGGCGGCGTGGGCGGCACCGAGATCTACCTGCGCGGGTTGCTGGCCGCGCTGGCGGAGACGGACGCGGCCAATCGGTATTTCGTATTCACCAATCGCGAAACGGGCTCCGGCCTGACGCCCGCGCGGCCCAACTTCACTCCCCTGCCACAACCCATCCGCGCCGCTTCGCGCCCGCTGCGCATTCTGTGGGAGCAGACGGCGCTGCCGCTGGCCGCCGCGCGTCTCAGTCTGGACGTGATGCTGAACCCCGGATTCACCGCGCCGCTCTTCGCCGGGTGCCCGCAGGTCACCGTGTTTCACGACTTGCAGCACGTCCGTCATCCGGAGTACTTCCGCTGGTTCGACCTGCCGTTTTGGAAGATGCTGCTCTTCGGCTCGGCGCAAGTTTCGCGCCTGCTGCTGGCCGATTCTCCCGCCACCGCGCGCGACCTCCTGCAGCATTACCGCCTGCCGGAGAACAAAGTGCGGGTAGCGCTGCTGGGCGCGGACGACATCTTCTTCGAACTGGCGCGGCGGCGCCGTCCGAAGCCGTTTCTGCTGGCGGTCTCCACCCTCCATCCCCACAAAAACCTGGACGGACTGCTGCGCGCTTTCGCCGAATTCCACCGCGAACGGCCCGAGTTCCGCCTCAAGGTATGCGGGATCCACGGCTTCTTCACCGGCCCGCTGCACGACCTGCGCGAGCAGCTGGGTCTTCGCGACGCAGTCGAATTTCCCGGCTGGATCCCACGCGACGAGCTCCACGATCTCTATGCCCGCTGCTGGGCGTTCGTCTACCCGTCGCTCTTCGAGGGCTTCGGCATTCCGGTGCTGGAGGCGATGGCCGCGGGCGTGCCAACGGCCTGTTCGGACATCGAGCCCATCGCCAGTAACGTGGGCGATGCCGCGCTGCTCT
>CAZARO010000427.1:0-5425 GCA_964487165.1 uncultured Solibacteraceae bacterium
TGGCCGCCACCCACCAGCTCCAACGCATCCACCGGTATAGAGGGAGGGAACTCCACCGGTACGGAGGCCGCAGAATACCAGGGCAATCCGGAAAGCAGCTACCTGGCACCGCCGGATGCGGGGTGCAAGTATGCCTCGAACATGTCGAACGTCGGTACCGACCTGGGAGGCAACTTCCCGGCGTCGGTGGGGCCGGTGGACAATGTGGGAGCGAGCTATGTGTCCTACTTTACTACCCCGGGCACGGGCCTTTCCACGCAGACCGGCTACTATACGCAGGCATGCACTACCGTCGCCAACCCGCGGTGCGGCCGTTACGCAGCGTTCAATGCGGCCGATAACATGGCTACCCTGATCCGCCAGGACGCCACACTGTCGCCGATGCTGTTCGTGATCGGGCTCAACTATTCGGGCACCTCCACGGAGCCTTTGGATGCCGACTGGCTGGCCCGCGTGGCCAACGATCCCACCTATGTCACGGTGGGCAGCGATACCAACGTGGTGGCGGCTGGACACTCGGTATACCAGTCGGGCCAGACGACGGGCATGTATTGCAACAGCACCACGGCCACCTTGTCCGCCTGCTTCCAGCAAGTCACGAACGCGCTTCTCCGCTTGACGCAATAGTTCGGCGGCCCGTCCGGTTCGTCCCCGTGGGGCGGCCCTTCGTCCGCCATCCGCGCCTTTCGTCGCCAGCACCGCGCCGTTGCCCGCGCCGCCTATTACCATGAAAGCTGGATGAGGGCGTTGCGCAAAATCGGGCAGGTGGCGCTGGGCAGCATCGTCATAGCGGTGATTCCGACTATCCTGGCGGAGATCTTTCGCGAGAACGCCACCCTCATCGATTTGGGCAAGCACTACCGCTACAGCCTGATATACACCTTCTGCATCGCCGTGCCGGCCTGGCTGGTGATGGACTGGCTGGCGCCGCGCTTGTGGTGCCGGCCCAGCTTTGTGCGCATCCCCACGCTGGTGGGCGCACTGGCGAGCTTCGCCCTGGTGGGGTCGTTGGCGGCCAATCTCATTTTCCTGGCGATCGGCTGGCAGAATCCCGCCACCTTCTGGCCGGAATTCGGATATGGCCTGCGCATTGCGGTCTTCTTGACGATCCTTTTGGGCGCCACCACGACATCGGTTGAAGTTCTGCGCGAACGCCTGCAGGCAGCCACCGAAGAACTGCGGATCCGGCAACTGGAGGATGAGCGCGCGCGCCAACTGGTGACGCAGGCGCGGCTTTCCTCGCTCGAATCGCGCATCCATCCCCACTTTCTCTTCAACACGCTGAATTCCATCAGCGCCCTGATTCGCGAAGATCCGCGCCGGGCCGAGCGCACGGTGGAGCGGCTGGCGGCGCTACTGCGCTATTCGCTCGACAACAACGCCAGCGGCCTGGTGCCTTTGTGCCGCGAGTTGCACGTGGTGGAGGACTACCTGGAGATCCAAAAGACACGTTTCGGCGACCGGCTGCGGTTCACGGTGGAGGTGGCGCCGGAACTGGCGGACCTGGAAGTGCCGCCGCTGGCCTTGCAGACGCTGGTGGAGAACAGCATCAAGCATGCCGTGGCGCCCAATCGCCATGGCGGAGAGATCGGCGTGGCGGCGCACCTGCTGGAGGGCCGGCTGGTGGTGGAAGTGAGCGATGACGGCCCGGGGTTCGAGCGGAGCAGCCTGCGGCAGGGCCACGGCCTGGACAATCTGCAGGAACGTTTGACAGCCCTGTTCGATGGCCAGGGGCGCCTGGAAATTGCCCGCCGCGGGGACCGCATGGTGGTGGGAGTCGCCATACCGCAACGGAAGGTGCTGGCATGATGCGCGCCTTTGTAGTGGATGACGAGCCGCTGGCGGTGCGGCGGCTCAAGCGCATGCTGGACGAGACCGGGCGAGTGGAAGTGGCGGGCTCTTCGAGCGACCCCGTGGACGCCCTGGCGGCGCTGGCCGAGACCCCGGTGGACGTGCTCTTTCTGGATATCCAGATGCCCGGAATGACGGGCTTCGAGATGCTCGGGATGATGGATCCGCAGCCCCTGGTGGTTTTCACTACGGCTTACGATCAGTACGCCCTGCAGGCGTTCGCGGTGAATTCCATCGACTATCTGCTGAAGCCTATCGAAGAGCGGCATCTGGCGCGGGCGCTCGACAAGCTCGATCGGCTGCGTGCCGGGCCGGTGGCGGCGCCCGATTGGAAGGCGTTGCTGGCGCAACTGGCCGGCGCTTTGCGGCAGCCCGGCGCGGGTCTGGTTTCGGAATACCCGGAGCGGATCGCCTCGCGGCTGGGAGACCGGATTCACATTCTGGAGCTGGCCAAAGTGACCCACTTCTTCGCCCAGGAGAAGCTCACTTATGCGGCCACCGAAGGCAAGAACCACGTGGTGGACCACACCGTCTCCGATCTGGAACAGAAGCTCGATCCGCATGACTTCTTCCGCATTCACCGGTCGACGCTGTTGAATCTGGCGTGGGTGAAAGAGCTGGACGCGTGGTTCGGGGGCCGCGTGCTGGTGCGGCTGAAGGACACCAAGTCAACGGAGCTGCAAGTGGCGCGCGAGCGGGTGCAGGAGCTGAAGAAGCGGCTGGGGGCGTAGGGGGCGGCTACCAAAAGAATATTCACCGCAGAGACACAGAGACACAGAGGAAAACAAAGTCAACACCGGAGAGCACAGAGGTGGCGGAGATCACGGAGGCGCGTTCCTCCCGGGGGTCAGCGTCGAAGCGGGTTCGGTTCGCGAGGGGATTGTGACTTTGTTTTCCTCTGTGTCTCTGCGTCTCTGTGGTGAAGATTCTTGCTACATCCGCACCGAATCTTCGTGAGCCGCGACGACCGGAGGGCACAGAGGTGGCGGAGGAGGGAGCTGCAAAATTCGAAGAACCGCTTGCTTGCGCGCGCGGCTCGGAATGGCGCCTCTTTGGTTGCCATAGCCTACCGAGCCGCGACCGCGAGGGAGCGGTCGAGCAGCCGAAGATTGCAACTCCCTCAGAGGCGTCTCAGCGGGTTCGGTTCGCGAGAATCGTCGCGGCTCACGAAGATTCGGTGCGGATGTAGGTGAGGGTGGAGTGAGTGAGCAGGCGGCCCTTGGAATCCACGCACTCGGCGACCCCGTAGATCAGGCGGCGGCCGAGCTTGAGCACGCGGGCGGTGCAGCGAAAGCTCTCCTTTCGGGCACCGCCCAGGAAGTTCGTCTTCATCTCCGCGGTCACGGAGGAATCCCCCGCCCCGAGCTTGGTCTTGATCGCCAGCCACATGGCCACATCGGCCGCGGCCATGAAGATTTGACCGCTCACGACGCCTCCGGGCCGCTCGAAGGCCGATTGAAAAGGCACTTCGATGGTACACTCGCCGTCGGCGATCCCGCCGAGTACGAACCCGAAGTCGCGCGTGAAAGCCACGGAGGCCAGCAACTGCACCAACTCCTGTTCGCTGCACGCGGGGGACATCGACTTCCCACTGTAGCGAATCGGACGGCGCCTCGGTACCGCGGCCTGCGATTTTGCGATACTGGAGCCGTCGCCCATGACGCGCCGTGAGTGGATTTCGGGGTTGCCCATCGGTTTGGCCCTGCTCGATCGGCCAGGTGTGAGTCAACCGGGAAAGGATGCCATGCCCGAGCAAAGCGTCGAGACCGCCAAAATCGCCGTGGCGGCGCAGCGGAGCTTTGGACTCCAGTTGCTGCGCGACATGGTCGGCCGCAACCCGCGGCACAACGTCTTCATCTCACCCCTGAGCGTCTTCCTGGCGCTGCACATGACCGAGAACGGTGCGGCCGGCACTACGCGGACGGCGATGCGGAAAGCGCTGGCGCTGCCTGACCTGGACGCGGCGGCATTGAACGCCTCCACCGCGGCGTTGCTGGCCACGCTGAAATCGGGCGACCCGGCTGCCCTGGCCATCGCCAACGCCCTCTGGGCCGACCGGCACTTCACGCTGTCGCCGGATTTCGTGAAACTGTGCGCGACCCAGTTCGGCGCGCGCGCCACGCCGCTCGATTTCGCAGATGCCCGCGCGGCCGCGGAAATCAACGATTGGGTGAAGACGGCGACCAACGGTAAGATCGCCAACATCGTGACCGCGGACGCGGTGGCGCGAGCGGCGGTGATCCTGACTAACGCGGTGTACTTCGCCGCCGCCTGGCGCAACGAATTCCCGGTCTCGCAGACGCAGACGGAGCCTTTTCACCTGACCGCCGGCGGCAGCAAGAGCCTGCCTATGATGCACCAGGCGCGCCTCACGGGGGCCTATCGGGCGGGCGGAAATTTCGAGGGCGCGATGTTGTACTACAAGCAATCCAGCATGTTCCTGTACGCCCTGCTGCCGCAACCGGGCAGCACGCCGAAGGATGTGCTGGCAGCGCTCCGCGTGGAGGATCTTGCCGCGGGGCCGTCGGAGTTCAACCTCGACTTGAAACTGCCGCGCTTCAACCTGGACTTCTCGGCGTCGCTGGCCGATTACCTCAAGGAAATGGGGATGGAGGTGGCGTTTCATTATCCCGACGCCGATTTCAGCCCCATGGGGTCGAGACGATTCTTTATCAGCGACGTGATCCACAAGACGCGCCTCGAAGTGGACGAAAAAGGCACGGTGGCAGCGGCCGCCACGGCGGTTACGGTGACGGCCGCTGCCATGATGCGGCCGCGCCCCACCAAGACGCTGGTCTTTGACCGGCCGTTTGTGGTGCTGATCGGCGATTCGCAGACGGGCGCGCTGGTGTTCGCGGGGGCTATCGAAGAGCCGTGAGGGGCGAGTAGCGCCCTCTTAGCTGGCACAGAGCACTTGATGTGGGGCAGGATGGCATCCTGCGGCCGATTGGCAATCGGCCTTCAGATACACATTCCCGCGGGAAAGAGGCGGGTTGCCAACCCGCCGCAGGTTGGCAACCTGCCCCACTTAGCTCCTCAAAGTTTCAGACTCCATGGATCGCGCCGCGGGCGCGCCAGGGGGAACCGCTTGCTTACGCGCGCGGCTCAGAATGGCGCCAGGGAGCGGTCGATCAGTCGAACCTACGGCCGCAGCAGCCAGATGCGATAGGTGCGTGCGTCGGCGAACGGCACCAGCACGAGATCCTTCGCCTTGCCCGCCACCAGGCCTTCCATGCGGTACGCCTGTTTGCCGGCCCAGGCCGCGGGAAGCTGATCCGCCGCGTCGATCAGTTTGGCTTGCGCGGTGCGGGGACCGGCCGCCTGCATGTCCACCAGCCCGCGATTGAGAGCGCCTTCCAGGGCGAGGAACTGCGGGCCGCGTGCCACCGCGACGCTGAAGGGATAACTGGGGCCGCCCGGTACCAGCCGTGTGGTGAGGTCCATGTCGATCTTTACGGTATCGCCGGGCGCCCAATCGCGGTCGATGGCGAGAAAGGTGCCGGGCTCGCCGGTGTAGGTGCGGCCGCCGGCGACGGCTTGATAGCGCGCGGTCCATGCCGGCACGCGCAGATAG
>CAZARO010000428.1:0-5423 GCA_964487165.1 uncultured Solibacteraceae bacterium
AGCAACCAGGCGATGACGGTGATGCCCACCACGGCGATCCATCTACGTTTCCCGGCGATCGTGACCAGGCCGATTCGTCCGCATGAGACCGACGAAGAAGACGAGGATCCGGGCGCGGAGCCCGAGCCCATTCCCTATGCCGACGCCAAGCGCGAGTACGACCGGAAGATGAAGGAGCTCAATTCATTTTTCGCGGAAGCGCGGCAATATCGCCAGGCCAAACGGGCCAACGCGGCGGCTTTGAAGACCGATTTGCGCTACGAGGCGATGCTTCCCGTGCTGGACGGCACTACCCCGATGTTTGTGACGGCCGTGAAGGCGCGCGAAATTCGCGAGGCGGTGCAATTCGCCAGGAAAGAAAAGATCAAGATCATCCTGGCCGACGCCTACGAGGCGTACCTGGTGCTGCCGCTGCTCAAGGCCAACGACATTCCGGTGGTCCTGGGGCCGACTCATACTCTGCCGATGGACCCGGACGACCCCTACGATCGCTCATACACTACTCCGGCGGCGCTCTACAACGCCGGCATCAAGTTCTGTATCGGGACTTTCAGTTCGCGCAACGCACGCAATCTCCCTTATGAAGCGGCCGCGGCGGTGCCCTTCGGACTGCCCAAGGAAGAGGCTTACAAGGCTGTATCGCTGAATGCCGCGCAGATTTTCGGCATCGCGAACCGGCTCGGTTCCATCGAGGAAGGGAAGAGCGCCGACCTGATTGTGTCCGACGGCAATCCGCTCGAAGTGATGACGCACATCGATATGATGTTCATCAACGGAAAGCCGGTCAGCCTGGACAGCCGGCAGAAAGAGTTGTACGAGAAGTATCTGGGGAGGAATTGAAGAGGAAGGGAGAAGAAGGGAAATGAAGGGAGAAGAAGCTTCGAGCATTCCGACTTCAGTATCCTTCTTTATCCTTCAGCATCCTTCCTTGACCTTCTGCCGCTTAGTCCTCCAGAATCACGTGCGCCATTCCTAACTCCGCGGTGTGGGTGATGGAGAGCGACACATTGCGGACACCCAGTTTCTCCGCAATCCTTGCCGCCACGCCGTGGAGGCGTAACGTAGGCTTGCCGGAGGGCAGGTTCGCGACTTCGAAATCCTGCCAGCGGACTCCATGGCTCCAGCCGGTGCCGATGGCCTTCATACCCGCTTCTTTAGCGGCAAAGCGCGCGGCGTAGCGCTCGTAGCGATTGGCCTTTCGCTCCACATAGGCGATCTCCGCGGGGGTATAAATGCGCTCCGTGAAACGCGGCCCGAATCTCTCGATGGAGAGTTTAATACGGGTCACCTCGGCCAGATCGACGCCGGTTCCTACGATCATGTCAGACCTTTCCCGCCGTAGTTATGGTTAGTCGCCCGTGCTTCACGCCCTTGGTGCTGATCAGGGCATCGGCCACTTTGCGTACCTCCGCGGATTTGCCCTTCACCACCAGCACTTCCAGGCAATTATCGTGATCGAGATGGACATGCAAGGTGGATAGGATAGCGTGATGGTGATCGTGCTGAATGGCGGTCAGCTTCTGGTTAAGCTGTCGTACGTGGTGATCGTAAACCAGGGTCACAGTGCCGATTACCAAGCTGTCGGGCGATTCCCAGGTCTGTTCCACCAATTCGTCGCGGATCAAATCTCGAAACGCCTCCGACCGGTTGGTGTAACCGCGCTTGCCAATGAGGTGATCGAACTTGTCCAGCAATTCGCTGTCAATCGCTACGCCAATTCGGCTGAGGCCGCTCATTGTTAGACATGGTATCACCACGGGCGGCGGGCGTGACAGGCGGTCCGCTGGCTGACTGCGCTCTTGGGATGGAGTAAGTCGATTACCTAATCGCCTTGCCCGGCAGACTTTTGTTTGTGGAACTCGGCCCAGCGCTTCTTCTGCGCGGCGGCGATGCGGGCGCGGGCCGCGGCGCTCATGGTTCGCTTTCCACCTGCTTTGGCCGCTTTAACAGCGGCGACAGGCGCCTTCTTACCCTTCAACTGGGCTTGCAAGTCGCGGATTTTCGCCTCAATTTTCTCTTTTTCCACCTGATAACCGAACAAGGCCGCTTCTAGAAGGCCCGGATCGTGCGATAGTCGTGCCATGATACAAAACCCCCCGAACAATATAACATAATGATGAAGAAAATTTGTCAAGATACTCGCTTGTAAAGTTCAGATAGGAGGTAAGTGAAATGCGCCTGGTTATCCAGCGGGTGAAAGAGTCCAAAGTAACTGTGAACGGCAGTACCACCGGGTCTATACGTAGCGGCCTCCTGGTATTGATCGGCATTTCACGGGAAGACACCCGCGCGGAAGCCGACTACATGGTGGATAAGCTGCTAGGGCTCAGGATCTTTCCCGACGATAGCGGTAAAATGAACCGAAATATCGCGGAATCGGGCGGCGGGCTGCTGTTGGTTTCGCAGTTTACCCTATACGGGGACTGCCGCAAAGGACGGCGCCCGAGTTGTGACCGGGCAGCGCCGCCGGCAATGGCCCAGAGCCTTTATGAGTACTTCGTGGAGTCCGCCAGAAAGGGGACGGTCCCGGTGGAAACCGGCATTTTTCAGGCAACCATGGAAGTGTATCTGGTAAATGACGGGCCGGTGACCATACTGCTGGACTCGGACGACAGACAAAAGAAAACCGCTCCCTGAAGGCCGTGAGGGCGCGTCAGGGAGCGGTATGTGCCGCCGCCAGCGACTTATTGGCGGCTCATGTATCGCTCATACAAGCGAATCTGCTTGTTCGAAAGAGTGATCTCCTTACCCTTAATAAAGAGATGGCGGATCTGCGTGCGGACATCCATGGGATCGCCATCCACAATCATGAGGTCGGCCAGTTTGCCTTTTTCGAGCGACCCGATCAAGTCACCGGCGCCCCAGATCTGCGCCGCATTGATGGTGAGGGCTTTCATGGCTTCGTCGTGCGGCAGGCCGTATGCCACGGCGGTGGCCGCCTGATAGGGCAGGTCGCGGACGAACTCATTGGTGAAAGTACCCAGTGCGAACTTAACGCCGGCCTTGTAAGCTTCCTCCGGCTGAGTATATCCCTCGTCGTATTCGGCGTCCTCATTTTCCGGCAAAGCCAGAACGCGGCCCAGGATGACGGGTACGTTCTTGGCTTTCAGTTCGGGCCCGGCCTTGGTAATTTCGCGAGGCTGCAGAATCACGATTTTAACGTTCTGTTTTTCGGACCAGGCGATGGCGTCATGAATGGCGGCGGCGCGCGATGCGCTGACTGCCAGCGGCATTTTGCCGTCGAGCACCGGGAGCATGGCTTCGAACTTGAGATCCTTGCGGAAATCTGGAAGGTTGGCTGCTTTCGCGGTCTTATATTTGCGGGCGTCGTCGAAGAAGGCGTTCAACTTGGCGATCTGGTCGAGGACCGCACGGCGCGCATCGGCCCCGCCATTGGCGTTGGGAAACAGATCCTGGAGGTCGGCCGGCATGCCGCCCCCGCGTCCGCCGCGTCCAGCGGCGCTCGGAAAATTGAGGACCATGGCCGCTGAGCGATTGATCTCCATTTCTTCCCACGTCCAGCCGTCGGTGTGCAGCAGCGCCGCCTGGCCGGCGATAATCTGGCCGCCGCCGCCCCCGCGTCCACCACCGCCGGGAAGCGCGATGGCACTGGTAATTCCGTTGACCCGGACCACGCCGAAATGTTCGCTATCGGGGTTGACCGACGACAGGGCCTTCAACTGCGGCATGAAGTCGCCGATCTCGCCCGTATCGTTGGTTTCGCGGATGGATTCAATTTCCTCGAGCCCCAGTTGCGTGCCCGAATCGATCCATCCGGGGTACACCCGGAGCCCCTTGCCGTCCAATACAGTGGCGCCTTTGGGCGCTGTTATCTTAGCGCCGACGTCGACGATTTTGCCATCCTCGATGAGCAGCGAGCCGCCCTTAACGGGCGCGCCGGTCATGGGATAGATATCGGCGTTTTGAATCAGTACGGTTTCACCGGCGGCAAAGGCCGCCATGGCGCACGCCAGCAACAATCCCAGAATCTTCATTGGTTGGGCCTCCTTGAGGTCTGCGGCCGCTGTGCCGCCTCCTTGTCGAGCAACTTCTGTTTCTCAGCTTCCTTGCCGGCCTGGGCGGCGACTTCCTTGTCGCGGTCGAAATACTGTGAGCCATCGATCCAGACCTTCTGCACCTTGGCGAAATCCGACATCGGGAAGCCGTCGTAAAGCGCCAGATCGGCATCCTTACCGACTTCGATGGAACCCACGGTCTTATCGATACCCAGCTGCTTAGCCGGATTGATGGTCACCATGGCGAGCGCTTCGGTTTCACTCATGCCGCCGTACTTCATGGCCTTGCCGGCCTCGGTATTGAGGTGGCGCATCAACTCCGCGTCATCGCTGTTGAGGCTGACCACCACGCCCTTCTTAGTCATCAGGGCCGCGTTAAAAGGGATGGCGTCGATAGCTTCGATCTTATAGGCCCACCAATCGCTGAAGGTGGAGGCGCCGGCGCCGTGCTCGGCGATCTCTTTGGCCACTTTGTAACCCTCCAGCACGTGCTGGAAGGTGCGTACCTTGAAGCCGTTATCGTCCGCGGCGCGAATCATCATGAGGATCTCGTCGGCGCGGTAGCAGTGTACGTGTACGTAGCGCTTACCCTCCAAAACTTCCTTGAGCGCCTGCAGCTTCAGGTCGGTACGGGGCGGAATGGGGTGCTCGCCCTTGGCCACCTTGGCGTCGTAAGCGTCCCAATCGGCTTTGTAGGCCTTGGCATCGTTGAAAGCTTCGCGGATCACGTCTTCCACGCCCATGCGAGTGGCGGGGTAACGTCCCACCTGAATGGCGCCAGCGGCTCCGCGGCCGCCTTGCGGATTGCCGGAGCGCTTGGGGTTTTCACCCAGCGCGAACTTAATGCCCGGAGTGGCGCCGGCGAACACCAGTTCTTCCGCGCTCTTGCCCCAACGCATCTTGAGCGGCAGCGTTTGCCCGCCGATGGAATTGGCCGAGCCGTGCAGGATGTTAGCCGTAGTGACGCCGCCCGCCAGGGCGCGGTAGATGGCGATATCGTCGGGGTTGATGATGTCCTTGATGTTGACCATCGAGGAGACGGAGACGCTGCCCTCATTGATGCCGCCGGATCCGGCGATGTGCGAGTGGCAGTCGATGATGCCGGGAATCAGGTACTGCCCGCCGGCTTCGATAATGGTGGCGCCTGCCGGCACCATGACTTTCTCGCCGAGATCGGCGATCTTACCGTCTTTCACCACCACCGAGCCCTTGAAGATACCCTTCGGGCCCTCGGTCATCACGGTAGCATTCTGAATTACGATGGTGTCGGCACACAGAGGCGCCAGCGCCAGCAGCGTGCCCAATACAAGCTTCTTCATCGATTCCCTCCCGGACCCGGATCGTCGGTGGCGGGGCCACCGCGGCCGCCCGCAGGGGGCGCTTCCGGCGTATATTTCTTACCGTCCA
>CAZARO010000429.1:0-5411 GCA_964487165.1 uncultured Solibacteraceae bacterium
CCTGGTGAATCCGCAGACAGGCGTTGCGCCCTAACCGGCGTTCGGCCCGGTATCGTGGCGCGGCGACGTTGGAAACAGCACCTTCCACGCGTTGCAACTGAACGCCCGCAAAGCTTTTCACGACGGCTTCCTGTTCTCGGCGAATTACATGTGGTCGCATTCCATCAACGACGGCAGCGTTGGCGGCGGGGAATCCGATACGCCGCAGGATTCCTTCTGCCGAGCCTGCGATAAGGCGAGTAGCGACGATGACGTTCGCCAGCTTTTCAATCTCTCCGCCGTTTACCAGCTGCCGTTCGGCGCGGGAAAGCGCTATCTCGGCAATCCCGGCGCCATGCGGACGATATTCGGCGGCTGGACTCTCAGCACCATCGCGACCTCGCAAACCGGGCTGCCGTTCAACATCACCGTCGATCGCTCCAATGGTTCCGTGCCCGGCAACTACGCCATCAGCGGGGAAGAACGGCCGAATTATGTGTATGGCGTCCCGCTTACTCCGCCGGCCGGATCTACTCCCGAAGAATGGGTAAACCCGGCGGCGTTTTCCATCCCCGCGTCCGGCACCTTCGGCAATCTGGGGCGCAACGCCTTTCGCGCGCGGCGCATTTCGGACGTGGATTTCGCGTTGGCGAAGGAGATCTCGCTGGCCGAACGCACCACGGTGCGCTTTCGCGCCGACGTGTTCAATGTTCTCAATCGTGCGCAGTACGCCCCCCCCAACTCCGATTTCTCGCAGGCCACTTTCGGAGAAATTACTACCACCATCAGCAATTATGCGACGGGACGAGGCACGCCGCGGGAGTTTCAGCTTTCGGCCAGGATATCGTTCTAAGAGGTAAGGCTTCAGCCGGCCCTGGAGTTTGGCCACTTGCTCCCTAACTGGCGGGCTGAAGCCACCACGTCTCCCGTTCGGGCTCGGGGAGACCGGCCCTCTCACACCATCTCCGTACCCGCACGCCGATTCGGGAATAACGCCGCGCCTACGCCCGCTAGAATAAAGGATAGTGTCCGCCCCTTATCGTTCCTACGTCCTCGTTTCCCGGGAGCAGATTGCCCGCAATTACCGCGCCGTGAGAGCCGTGGTCGGTCCGCGCGTGGAAGTTGCCGCCGTGGTGAAGGCCGATGCCTACGGTCACGGCGCGCTGGAAGTCTCGCGCATTGTCACGGCAGAAGGGGCGCGATGGCTGGCCGTCAGCTCGGTGGAGGAAGGCGTCGCGCTGCGCGAGAGCGGCATCTATGCCCGCATCCTGGTGATGGGCGGCTTTCTGCCCTACGAGCGTGAAGCCCTCACCGAATTCGACCTCACTCCCGCCGTCCATTCGCTCGCCCAGATCGCGCAGGTGGACCGCCTGGCGGAGAGCACCGGCAAGCGCCTCCCCTACCATCTCAAGATCGATTCCGGCATGGGCCGCCTGGGCACGCGCGCGACGGCTGACGACATCCTGAAGGCGCTGGCCGAAGCGCCGCACGCGCAACTCGAAGGCCTGATGACTCACTTCGCCTCGGCGGCCGACTATACCAAGCCGCAGACCGCCGAGCAATTGGCTTACTTTGAGGCGGTGAGCGAGCGGTTGCGGCAGGCGGGCGTGAATCCCGGGTATCTGCACACTTCCAGCACCATCGCGGTGGGCTACGGCCGTAGGGAAGGATGGCACGAAATGGTGCGCGCCGGCCACGCGCTCTACGGCTACGTTTCGCCGGCGCGCGGTGACGCTCCTCCGCAACTGCTGGAGGTGCAGCCCGCGCTCACCTGGAAGGCCAAGCTGATGGCCGTGAAAGACCTGCCCGAGGGTGCGCTGGTGGGCTATGGCGGCACGTTCCGCACTCCTCGCCCCATGCGCATCGGGGTGCTGGGCGCGGGATACGCCGACGGCATTTTCCACCGCCTCTCGAATCGCGGCAAGGTCATCGCCGACGGCCAGATCACTTCCATTCTGGGCACTATTTCGATGGATCTGACCACCATCGACCTCAGCCATACCACGGCGCTCTCACCGGGCGACGACGTGACGCTTCTGGGTACGGAAGGCAGCGCGCGGCTGGAAGCGCCGGAGATCGCACGCGTGGCGGGAACCATCTCCTACAACATCCTCTGCAGCATCAGCGCGCGCGTCAAGCGGGTGTACGTCTAAAGGCCGCCATGAACGCCAAGCTGGTGCGCAAATATGTCTGCCTCCTCGCCATGATCGGGCTGACCGAATCGGTGTATTTACGGCCGTCGTTTCTGAGCGGCAAAATGATCCTCGCCGGCAGCGACTACCTGCAGTTGCACATGGCCCGCATGGCGTTTGCGGAGGAAGGCCTCTTCGGTCCGCGCCACACGCTGCCGGCCTGGTACCCGCATGAGCTCCTGGGGTCGCCCTTCGCCGCCAACCTGCAAAGTTTTCCGTGGATCCCCACGCGCTTCCTGCTGTTTTTTTTCGATCCCGAAGTGGCTTTCTTTCCCGGTGTCGCCATCGCCGCTTTGCTGGCTTCGGTCTTCACCTATCTTTTTTGCCGGCGGGCCGGTTTCTCGGAGGTCGCCGCCGCCGCGTCCGGCTGGACGTTCGCCTGCGCCGGCTTCTTCGCTTCCCGCGTGATGCCCGGACACCTGCCGCTGCTCGAAGCTTATCCCGCGCTTCCGCTGTTGCTCTGGCTGGTGGACCGCGCGCTCGATTCCACGCGTGCGGGGCGGCATCGGTGGGATGTGGCCTGGGTCGCCATCGCTACCGCCTGCACGGTACTGGCGGGCCATCCGCAGATTCCCGCCTACGCCGTCGGCACCACCCTGCTGTACATAGTCTGGCGCGGCCGCCGGTGGTTGCGCGCTCGCCTGGCCGGCGCTCTCATACTGGGCTCGGCCCTTAGCCTGGCCGCGTGGTGGCCCATGCTGCTGCTCATCCAAAAGAGCACCCGCATACTGGATCTCGATCCGCCCGACAACGATATTGTCTTCCCCTACCGGCGCATTGTGGCGTTGTTCGCCCCCGGAATCGACGGCTTCCCCATGAGCTTCGGCAGGCGTCTCTTTCACGGTTACCCCAATTTTGCCTACCTGTTCGACACGGCCTCTTACATTGGCCTCGCGCCCTTCGCCGCGGCCGCGGCGCTGTTGGCATTCTGCTGCTTCCGCAAGCGCTGGCCCGACGGACGATTTCTGTTCCTGGCCGCGGTGGGATTGGCCGCGTTCGCCGGGGCGCTGCCGCTGCTGGATTTCGTGCGCGATCTTTCGTCGGCCGTGATCTTCCGCAGTCCCGCGCGCCTGCTGTACGTCACCACTTTCTCGCTCTCTGTCGCGCTCGGGGCCGGGGTGGACGCCGTCCTCGCCATCAAGTCCCATCGCAAACTGGTGTACGCGGCCGTGGCCGCCGGTTTGGCACTGCACTTTTTCGATTTGAGCCATTTTTCGCGCCCTTGGATCATCCCCATTTCACGCTCTGCGGACATCCTGGGCGGCCAGGACAAGATCCTGGCGCAAACCATCGGGGACGGCAGAATGGCTGCCGATTTCGCTACCTGGTCTTCGCGCCGCCGGTTCGACGACATCGGCACTTTCGATTCGCTCATCCTGGCGAGGCCGTATCGCGCTCTGCTCGATCTCAGCGGTGCTGCCCCCGGCCTCAACGTGCAGATCGTCAACGGCGGAGCATTGGCGCGGCCCGCTTTGCAGGCCGGCGGCGCGGTCCTGGCAATGACACCGCACTCGCGGCCCGATCTCCTGCTGGTGGGCAGAAACATCGGCCTGAACGTCTACAGCGTGCCCGACCCAGCGCCGCGCGCCAGCTTTTATGGCCCGCAATCGGTCAAGTTTCTGTCCGAGGACACCATCCCCGACGCTCTGCGGACGCACGTCTACACCAAGAGCCTGATCCTCATGCCCGAACGAAGCCGGAGTGCCGTGGGCGCGGCGGCAAGCGAAGGGACGGTCGACTACAAGCGGCCTTCGAGCGACGAAATCCTGCTCGATGTCTCGGCCGGCGGCGCCGGTTTCGTCAACGTGGTGGAGTCCTACGATCCCGGTTGGCTTGCCCAGGTGGATGGCAAGCCCGCGGAGGTCTTCGCGGCCAATGGCTTCACTCTGGCGGTTCCGGTGTCGCCCGGCAAACATTCCGTCCGTTTTCTGTATCGCACTCCGGGAAGAACTCCGGGGCTGGTGCTTTCGCTGCTCGCCGCGGGGTTGTTGGCCGGGTTGATCCGGTTATCACCATCGGTTGCGGCCGGTCCTTCGATGGCTGCGGCAGCCCTCAAACCAGGGACTCAACCCCGCCACCCACGCCGCCGTGGATAGTCCAGTCTGAAACGGCACAAAAAATGCTCGACAAAATCGCAATTGGTCTTTTTATGCGTTAGTCCAGTGATATTATAGGTCCTAGATGAGCCTGCTCTCGCCAAGACTCCAACTCAAGGTTTCGCAAAAGCAGATACTGACGCCCGGGTTGGTGCAGATGGTCACCGTCCTCCAGCTTAACCGGCTGGAATTGAAGGAGATGATCACCCAGGAGATCGTCAAGAATCCGGTTCTGGAAGAGTCTACCGAGGAACCCGGCGAAGAGATCACGCCGGAGGAACTGACGCCCCTGCTGGAGGCCGAACAGGAGCACAATTCCGACCCGGCAGATCGCCAGCTTCTGGAAGCTTCGGTATTGAACGACGCCAATTCGCTGGGCGGATCGGTAGGCGATGTAGCCATCAACGGCAATCTCTTCCCGGACGCCGAAGAGACGGCGGCGGCGGTGTCGGAACCGGAAGTTCCCACGGTGAGCGATCCGGCGTTGGAAACCCCGGCCACCAACGACCCCTTCGACGAGATCGACTTCGGTTCCTTCTTCGACGACTACCTCGATCCAGGGTATCGCACACCCGCCTCGGAATCGGTCGAAAAGCCATCCTTCGAGACATTCCTGTCAGCGCCCGTCACGCTGGGGGACCATCTACGGTCGCAATTGAGCGTGAGCGTGATCTCGGAAGCGGTGCGCAACGCCGCGGAATCGGTGATCGGCAATCTGGACGAAGACGGCTACCTCACCGCCGGCCTGGAAGAGATCGCGGAAGTGGGTGAGCACAAGCTTCCGGACGTGGAAGAGGCGTTGCGGGCGGTGCAATCGCTCGATCCGGCGGGTGTTGGCGCGCGCAATCTGCGCGAGTGCCTGCTGCTCGAGATCGAGAGCATCGGCGGCAAGGGCGGCGTGGCCTGGCTGATTGTGTCCAACCACCTACGGTTGCTGGAGACGCGCCAGTATAAAGAGATCGCGCGGCTGCTGGGCCGGCCGCTGGAGCACGTCGAGATCGCCGTCAAGATGATTCAGCACCTCAATCCGCGCCCCGGGCTGCGGTACTCGGGTGCCGGCGCGCGCGTGGTGGAACCGGACGTATTCATCACCAAGGACGGCGACGACTACATCATACAGATGAACGACGAAGACGTGCCGCAG
>CAZARO010000430.1:0-5410 GCA_964487165.1 uncultured Solibacteraceae bacterium
ACCACCAGCGCGTAGGAAGTCAGCGATTCGAAGGCCTCATCGTCCAATTCGATTCCGAACTCTTCCGCAATCGCCGAAAGCAGAGTCACGTTCGCCACCGAGTCCCACTTCGGGAGAGTAGCCTGGCTGGCGCGTGGCACCTCGGCAGCGGTGAGTGCGGGGAAGACGGTCAGGAAACATTGGGCAACTCTCTGTTGGATGTCGGTCATAAGTTTTGCGTGCGCACCTGGTGCGGCAAGGCCTCGGCGAGCCGATTCTGAAACTGTTCGCGCGAAAGCGATGGCGACGTTCCCGCGTCGAGGTCCAGGCCTAACGATACCAGATAGCTCTTCAGGGGCTGATTGCGATCCGTGGGACGGAATGCCAACCGCACGGCGGTCACCTCTTGCCGGCTGAACAGCTGGTCTAACATGTGGTCCTCGATCTTGCGGGAGAAAGCCCGGCAACTCAGAACCCAGCTGGTCAATTCGATTTCCCCATTCACCTGCCGTCCGCACAACACCCCGATGGTGCCCAGCGGTCCGAACTTGTCTTCGTAGGAGACCGCGGCCACCAGAGTGCTCTCGTCTTCCAGATGCCGGCGCCATTCGCCCTCGGTGAGGCGGACACCGTTCAAGTTGAATTGATTCGTTTTGTTGATCAGTTCGAGGAGCCGCTTGTTGGCGGGATCCTTGCGGCAATCGAAAGTCACCCTGCCCTCTACGTCGCGGAGGAACTCGCTGCCGCCAGCGCCTCTGGCCGCGGCCTGAAGCGTCGCATTAGCGCGGATGCTGGCCTGGCGCAACGCGTCTTCCCGATGAATGGCAGGCTTGCCGAACAGATCTCGCAATTGCCCGAGGAGTTCCAGTACCTTGGCGGGTTGCTTCTTCGAGAACGGCAGGCATGTCATAGCCGGGAATGCCGCCTGCACCTCGGCCAGTTCCATCGCGCTGTCGTCCACGAAGACGACACTCTCGGCGCCGATATTCCAGGTGCGCAGAATTTCCACGATGCTGTTCGATTTTGGTCCCCAGTTGGCGCACACCGGGAAAAAGCATCGCGCCGGAACCAGCAGGTCTTCGCGTTGGAACGCCTCTTCCACCGCGGACAGCTCGTTCTTCGACGCGATGGCGAGCAGCACACCCATCTCCGAAAGATGGCCGAGCATCTGCTGGTACAGCCCGTGAATCGCCGCGTGTTCGGCCAGACTCCAACTTACTCCGCCCGCTCCTATTTCACCCACGATGCCGGACCAGAATGTTTCGTCGAGGTCCGTTATCAGTCCTTTCATGGGACTCGGCGGGAATAGCAGTTTGACCACCTGGCTCGCGACCGCGGAAGCGTGGGATATGGTGTACGGGAATCCCGCTCTTAGTTCCATCTGCGCGTCCAGGCGCGATGTCTCGGGGCTGATACTCGTAAGGCTTGCGGAATTGAGGACCGCGATACCGCCGGTCCGCGCCGCTTCCGCCAGGAACGTGGCGGCCTGCTGCTGCAATTCCGCCTCCGTCAGGCTCAACTGCCATCCGGCGGTATACCCGAGCGGCGAGAACGGCAGGGTCGGCGGAACGAGGGCCACGGGCATCCTGGCGCCGAGGGCTTCCAGCCCCGTGAGCAGGCGGGCAAAGCGCTGCCGACAACTCTCGAGAATGTCGCCCTGCACAGAAAGCGCCCAGCCGCCCGCGCTGCGCAGTCCCAGGCGCGGGTCGAGATCGCTCCATTCGATGACCACGGCGGCCGCTTCAGCCTGCGATCCCGCGGACGCTGTCAGCGTCCCCTCCAGATCGCCGTACAAGCCCGTCAGGATATCCGCGGCTTCGTCCGGAAAACGCAGTGCCAAATGGCCCTGCAGGAAAGTCTCCAGGTGCAGCGGCTGGAATCCGCAAACCAGGAAGATTTTTCGTCTGCGCTTCGCCTCTTTCCGCTGTTGCACCAACCCGAGGGCTTCACCTAACGTCATGGGATATCCCTAGAGTATCGTGAAGATGCGGCGAGAGCCACGACGGCCGCCCGATCGTCACCAGCCCGTCTCCGGCATAGGACCGCTATACCACGGCCGCCTAGACGCTGACCACGGGGCAAGGCGACTGGCGAATGATGGAGTAGGCGTTAGTGCGCAGGCGACCGAATACTCCCGCGGCGGAGCCACGCCCGATGACCAGAACGTCGGCCTGAAGCCGCGCGGCGGCGTCGCAAATGACCTGTGGCGGCTCGCCGCTTTCCTGCACGACATCGGCTTCGGCTCCCGCTTCCCCCTGCAGCAGGCGCAGTTCCTCGCCGGCGGCGTGCTGGGTGTCCGGACCGTACGGCATGACATGCAGCAGCGTGAGGCGAGCGCTAAATTCCCGCGCCAGAGTACCCGCCCAGGCCAGCGTCTTGCAACTTTGCGGCCCCAGGTCGACGGCGCACAGGACACTGCGGATCGGAATGGATAACTCGGCGGGCGCACCTTCCAAATGCACGCCGGTCCACACCGGGCAATCGGCATCGTGCAGCACCTTGGCCGTGTTCGACCCCAGGATGAAGCGGCGGAACGGCCCGTAGCCGTGGGTCGGCATCACGATCAGATCGCAGTGTTCCTTATGGGCGAAGTCCACGATGGAGCCCGCGGGGTCGCCCTCGATTACGATGCGGCGCACGTTGATGCCGGCGAGTTGCGCGGATTCGAACTCCTCCAGGTCGGTATTGGCCTGCACCACGCGGTCGCGGCACAGTTCCGCCAGCATGGAGCCGGCGATATCCACCGCGCCGAATTCGTATTGCGGCGGTACCAGCGCGTGCAGCAGCACGAGTTCGCAGTGGAAGTGGCTAGCCAGAGAACCGGCATAATGCGCGGCTCCCACCGAACGATCGGAGAAATCGACTGGCAAAAGAATGCGGGAAAGGGACTGCATCATGCGCCTCCAGGGACGGGCGCGTCGCGGCGGGGCTGCCCGAGCCGGCACGTAAGGCTGATCCGGCTCTAATTTCAGCATAGCCCGGTTTAAGAACGCTGTCAGCAGGGAGGCGATCAGCTCTCCTGGTTGGCACACGGCGTCCCAAGTGGGCAGGATGGCAACACTGCCCTACTAGCTTCTCGAAGTTTCAGACTCAATGGACAGCGCCTCTACGCGGCGTTCGGGCTGATAGAACCACTTGCTTGCTTGCGCGCGCGGCTCGGAATGGCGCCTCTGTGTCGACCAGAGCCTACCGAGCCGCGACCGCGAGGGAGCGGTCGATCAGCAACTCCCTCAGCTGCCAGCTATTTCCCCATTAGTTCCAAAACCGCCGCAGCGGTGGCCGTGATTCCCGTGCGCAGGGCCGACTCCGCCTGTGGCAGAAAGCGGTTGGAGTGCAGCGACGGCACCGGTTTGCCGGTGCGCCGACTCTCCTGCAACTGCTGCGGTGAGCTTGCCCCCAGCAGGAATAGGACCAGCGGAATCTGGTGCCCATCCAACCCGAACAGCCCGAAATCTTCGCTCACCATGATGGGCTTCATATCCACTACGTTGCCCTCGCCCAGCGCGCCTGTGAACACCTTCTTGAGCCGCTCCACCAGCTTGGGGTCGTTGTAGGTGGCCGGCACCGATTCCGCGTCGAACACTGTCATAATCGGCGCTCGATCGTCGGGCACGCCCGCCGCCAGCGCGACCCCGCGCGCCATGCGGTACAGGGACGCCAGAATGTTTTCGCGGACTCCCTCATTGAAGGCGCGCACGGTGAGCTGCAGGACCACCTCATCGGGAATGATGTTGTTCTTGGACCCGCCGTGGATGGACCCCACCGTCACCACCGCCGGTTCGAGCGGCAGGGTCTGGCGGCTGACGATGGTCTGCAGCGCCAGCACGTATTGCGCCGCCATCACCACCGGATCCTTGGTCGATTCCGGATGCGCGCCGTGCCCGCCCACTCCGCGGATGCGCACCTCCACGGTGGTCGCACTGGCATACACCGGACCCGATACCAGCCCCACTTTGCCGGCTTCGAGGGTCGGCTCATCGTGCAGCGCGATGGCGTAATCGGGCTTGCCGAATCGCGCGTAGAATCCGTCCCCGAGCATGGCGCGCGCGCCCTCCACAGTCTCTTCCGCGGGCTGCCCCACCAGCATCAGGGTGCCGCTCCAGCGGCCCTTCGAACCGGCCAGAAGCTGCGCGGTGCCGAGCAGCGACATCATGTGCAGATCGTGCCCGCAGGCGTGCATCACGCCGACATCCTGGCCGGCGGCATTCTTCGAGCGGACGGTGCTGGCGAATGGCGCTCCGGTTTGCTCCTCCACCGGCAGCGCGTCGAGCTCGGTGCGCACCAGCACCGTGGGCCCGCTGCCGTTCTTCATCACCGCCACGATGCCGAAGGCCGGGGAGCCATCGGTGTACCTGCCCAGATGCTCCGTCACCGTGTACCCGGCCTTGCGCAGTTCGCCCGCCAGCAGCGCTGAGGTCCGCTCTTCGTGGCGCGAGAGTTCGGGATGAGCATGCAGGTCGCGATAGAGCGTGAGCAGCGCCGGAACCTCGGTATCCACTTGCGGACGAAGGTCGTCGGCCGCGCCGGCCGCGAGAGCGGAAAGGAGAATCAGCCCGATTGTGCGCATGTTATCGATCCTACCAATAAGGAAAACCTTTCGCCGCCATAAGAAATCCTTGGATAATCTTTACGCCATCCTTATGAACCGTCATTTACACTTTGGAATGCCATGTAAGCCGCGAGTTCCTCGTCGCACCCTGGTCCTCTCCGAACAACACGAGGAGTAAGAATCATGCTGCAAAACCGCAAATACTGTCGAGGCGCTATCTTTGTCCCGATCTTGCTGGTAGCAGGCTGTTTCGGCCAACCTGTCGCCGATCGTTCGCCTGCCGCTGATGCATCCGGATCGGCACCCACCGCCACCGCCAATCTTTTCGGCGTGACCAAAGGTCCGGAAGGCACTCCACTGGTTGGGGCGCGGGTAGTCATCCACAACCTGGACGATGGCACCGAGCGAGTTTTGGAAACGGATTCCACCGGCATATTCTCGGCCCGCGACCTGAAGCCGGGCCGCTATCAATTGACGGCCAACAAAGACCGGCTCGTCAGTCCGCCGGGTCGTAGCGTGGAACTGGCGGCCAATGAAAGCCTGCGCAGCGATCTCACCTTGGCCGTGGGCAGCGAGACTCCAGTAGTGGCGGCTACGCCGTCAAAGGGCGGGTTTTTCACCAGGTTCTTCCAGGCCTACGCGGACGACTGGAAACCGACGGACGCCAGTTCCAGCACTCCTGCGCCCAAGTTCCGCGGCTACCCGGCGCCCGTGGATGGACCGCCCTATCCATTTTCCGTTTGGCCGTACGGTGGCAGCGTGGTCATCGGCCAGCCATTTACGCAGGCCGGCCCCCTGATGACCGCCGTCTGGGGTGGATCGAACGGCGACGCGTGGAAAAACTCCGGCATTCAGATTTACGGATGGCTCAACGCCGGGGCC
>CAZARO010000431.1:0-5405 GCA_964487165.1 uncultured Solibacteraceae bacterium
CTTGTCACGCGCGCGCACTGCCCAGCCCATGCTCTTCTTTTCGATTTCGCCGAAGAACTCGAAGTGGTAATCGGCAAATGTTTGCGCCGGGCGGTAAAGCGCCAGTTGGCCGGTGCGCACGTAGCCATCGGGATGGCGCGTCCAACCGGCGGGCAGCGTCATGGCGCTGGCGCCCCAGGCTTCCATGCGGCGGAAGGTATCGGTGAACTCCACCGAGGCACGCCGTTGAATGGCACGGCGAACCTTGGCGATGGCCCCCTCCGGTGCTTGCGCCGCGGAATAGCGTGGCGAGGGAAAGCTCTGCGGCTGGGTGGGCGAGGCATCCATGCCGGGGGAGTTGTTGGAGCCCATTCCACGGATGGAAGTATTGATGGCCAGTATCTGCCGGCTGATCTTCACCCCGCCGGCGCCGATCCACATTCCCAGTCCCACAATCAGGCTGGCGGCAATCAGCTTGCCCGCTGAAAACAGACCGCTGTTGTGGCGGGAGGTTTGCCGGCGGCCCGCCTTGCTGAGCGCGAAAATCTCGGCGAAGCTGGGAGTTTTCTCCACCGGCTTGGGTGGCTCCAGGTATTCTTCGACCCGCTCGAATCGCGGCCGCACGACGAATTTGGGCCCCTGGACGGCAATGCCGGGAGCTATCGACTCCAGCGACGTGATGGGCGCCATGGGCATCCGCTGGCAGACATAGTCGGCGCCGACCGGCTTCGCCAGCAGGAACCCGCTACGGATCGCGGCCGCCGGCAAGCCCGCACCCTGGAAGGTGGAAGCGAGATTCGGCTGCGCAATGGCCGGCCCCACGTTGGGCCCGGCGGCGGCAGGTTCGGCGGCGGTTATTTCGCCCGGCTGGAACGGCGCTTGCCGCTCGCCGGTGATGTGCTCCACGTCCAAGGCCGGGAACTGCAGCGACAGCCCGGGCTGTTCGCCGGAGGCTGCCGCGACAACCGGTGTATCGGATACGGGCCCAGCGGCTTCCGGGTAACGCTCCGCGGAGGGCGCGGCCAGGTTTTGCACGCGCCGGGCGGGCAATCTCTGCAGGCCGGAATCCGCCATGATGAGGGCGAAAGTGGCGGGCAGCGCCAGTTCCAGGTGCGGCGCCACGTAAGAGAGCACGGGCTCAGCCGTGGCCGACTGACGCCAGTCGCCCTCCCACCGTATTTCGGGCTCCTCCAGCGCAAAGGTAAGCGCCGCCGGCGCAATCTGAGCGCTCCATGCGGGCACCGGACCGGCAAACGTGGGAATCACGTCGCGGACCACTTCGCAAGCCGGCGGGCCGGGCATCCAGCTCTGGCACGCGTCGGCCACCACGACTGGCGGAACGAACTCCTCCAACTTTTCCGGTTCGGCGGCCACCAATGCCAGTTCGGGCAGCCGGACGGCGATGTTCAGCGGAAGCGCGCAAGGCTCGGCGAAAGGCGGCAGGAACGATTCGACTGTCTGGGCCGCGGGCGCAGCCGCGGATTCAGCCACCTCGGCGGCGATGGCCCAATCGATGGCGTCGAGCGAGAAGCCCGGCAGCACCGCGGAGGCAGCCGGCCAGGCGGCAAGCTGCGGTTCGGCGAAAGCATGCAGGAACGATTCGACTGCCTGGGCCGCGGGCGCCGACACGGATTCAGCCACTTCGGCGGCGATAGCCCAATCGATGGCGTCGAGCGAGAGTCCCGGCAACATCGCGGAGGCAGCGGGCCACGCGCCAATCTGCGGTTCGGCGAAAGGCGGCAGGAACGATTCGACTGTCTGGGCCGCGGGCGCAGCCACCGCTTCGGCGAGGTCCACGGAGAGCACCCAGGAAGCGGGGTTCACCGACAAGCGCGGCAGTACCGCGGCGGCGGCGGGCCAGGTGACGCTCAGCGGTTCGGCGAAAGGCGGCAGGAAAGATTCCACCGCTTGGGCCGCGGGCGCTGCTACGGGTTCAGCCACTTCGGCGGCGACAGTCCAATCCGTGGGAGCCAGCGCCAGGCTCGGCAATGCGGCTGGCCAACTGACGATTTGCGGTTCGGCAAATGGCGGCAGGAGCGATTCCACCGCTTCCGGTGCAGGTGCCGCTACGGGTTCAGCCACTTCGGCGGCGACAGTCCAGTCCGTGGGAGCCAGCGTAAGGCTCGGCAATGCGGCTGGCCAGGCGGCGATCTGCGGTTCGGCAAATGGCGGCAGGAAGGATTCCACCGCTTCCGCCGCGGGCGCCGCGACCGGCTCGGCCATGGCAGTTGCGGCCAACCAGTCCGAGAGCTCCAGCGACAGGCGGGGCAGCGCAGCAGGGACCGCGGGCCAGGCGGCGATTTGCGGTTCGGCAAATACTGGGAGGAACGATTCCACAGCTTCCGCCGCGGGCGCCGCCACCGGTTCAGCCATTTCGGCGGCGATAGTCCAATCTGTGGGAGCCAGCGTAAGGCTCGGCAGCGCGGCAGGCCAGGCGGCGATCTGCGGTTTGGCAAATGGCGGGAGGAACGATTCCACGGCTTCGGCGGCGGGAGCAGCGGCGGGTTCGGCGAGGTCCGCCGCGACCACCCATTCCACCGCGCGCAGTGTCCACCGCCAGTTGGTTGCCACCACCGTGTAAGGCGACATCTCCGGGTCCGGACCGGGCGGCAGGAATGCTTCCACTGCCTCCGCCAGCAGACCTTTGGTGGCGCCGCACAACTTCAGAGATCCGACCGGCACCGGTCCGTTGGAGGAATCCGGCAGGAAAACTTTGGGGGTGGTCCAGGTGGCATCGGGCACGGACCGCGCGGCCGGCATGAAGTTGGCCGCCGGCATGTCCCCGCGAATCGGCCCCGCAGCCACAGGATCCGAGCCGGCCTGCTCGACTTCGGCCAGCGGATTCTCGACTTCCAATTCCATACGCGGACCGTACGGCGGCGAGTTATCGGACCACGCCTGTGGGCGCGCGGAGAAATCCGTCTTGTCAAGCGCAAATGGTTGCAGCAGCGGAAGGGGGGCCGCACGTTCGCGGGGCAGCGAAACAACGGTGAGCGGCCAGGTTCCGATGACGTGCAGTTCGGGGCGGTGGGTCTGGAGAGTCCAAACTTGAGACGGAGTGCGGTTGTTGCCTGGGAAAGGCTTATAAGGAATGAAAGCGGCTATCGGGGCTGGTGGGGGTTCGTGGGCCGAAATTCGATCCAGTGCTTTTCCCAGGCGAGCTTTGTAGCCCTGCCGATGGGACGAGCAGCAGAATTCCGTGTCCCTGAGGAGCCGGAAAGGACCGATCTCTTTGCCACAATACAAACAGGCCAAAACTGAACTCTCAAGTACTAGCTGTACTACCGCCGTGACGCAACCAACGTCGTAAGTGGGACCATTATGGAACAGGACTCGCCATAAATTATCCATAGATTTTGTTATCACTTACGGGCTGTCCAAGGTTAGGAACCGATAGTACTAACGGATAACGCTGCCGGGCCGGGTGGAGCGCGATTGCCGGGCTGCGGACGCCCGCTCCGGCCTGCCGGATTTTCGGATTATGGAAGGAGACTTGCACTGTCCGTAATCTCTCCGGGCGGTAACATTCCGAGGACTCTGTGCGCCTTGAACTGTGTTACCTCATGCCTGCTAACCGCTTTTTCACCCATTTCTGGCGCCTCCTGTGGGTCGCCTGTTTTACCCTGACGGGCCTGTTGGCGGCAGAACACCATGGCGTCGTCAAGTCCGGTGGCCTGCCTGTCCCGGGGGCGACCGTGACCGCGACCCAGGGCGACAAGAAGGTCGTAACCACCACTGACGACGCGGGATACTACTCATTCCCGGAACTGGCGGACGGGATTTGGACCATCACCGTGGAGTCATTGGGGTTTGTCAAGGCGAGCCGCGACATTGGGATAGCGGAGGGCGCACCGAGCCCCGACTGGGATTTGCAGTATCAGACGCTGGAAGCGATTGCGAATCCTCCCAAGCCCGCGGCTCCCGCTCCGGCGCCCTCGGCTCCGGCCAGCGCGGCCGGTGCGGAGGGCACGGCCCCGGCGGATACCAAGCCGGCTACTCCGGCAACCGCGCCGACTCCCGCGGCCACGACACCGGCGGCACCGGCAACCACTGCGGCGGCAAATCCGCCCGCCAAGAATTCCAAGAACGCCAAGAATTCCAGCACGCCGGCTCCCAACAGCAATGGGCGGCCCTCTTTGAACGCAGCCTTATCCGGGCAGGGACAGGCCGGCGGCTTCACGCGGCTCAACGTGGGACAGACGGGCGACGCGGTAGGCGCCCAGGATGCCGCGGCCCAGCCTCAGGACATGGGCGACATGGCGGCTCAGGGCAACGATTCCTTCACTATTAATGGCAGCGTGAGCTCCGGGTTGGATATGTCGCAACCGGGCGGCGATTGGACGGGCGGCGGGCGCGGCGGCCCCGGCGGCTTCGGTCCGGACATGGGCGGCGGCGGCATTCCCGGCATGGGCGGTCCCGGCGGTCCGCAGTTCGCTGGCGCCGGAGCTGGCGGCCCTGGCGGTGGAGGCCCCGGCGGCGGACGCGGGGGTGCTGGAGGCGGTGGTTTTGGCGGCGGCGGACGCGGCGGTCCCGGCGGCATGATGGGCGGAATGCCCAATATCGGCGGACGCGGACGTGGCGGGCGCGGCGGGCGCAATCCCGGCGCTTTCGGCAACAACCGGCGCGATCCGCGCTCGCGCTACAATTTCGCGGCCAGCCTGAACGGATTCACCAACGCAGCCATCGACGCGCGCTCCTACTCCATTACCGGCGCCAACGTCCAACAGCCGAGCTTCCAGAACGTGCGCTCCACGCTGACCGCCGGCGGACCGTTGAAGATCCCGCATCTCTTCGACACCAAGGGCAAGGGTACCTTTACCATCAACTATTCGCTCACGCGGAATCGCACGGCTTCCATCTATGACGCGCTGGTCCCGACGGATGCCGAGAAGATGGGCGATTTCTCCGCCGTGCCGAAGGCCACGCTGGGCAGTGCGTACCCCGGCAACATCATTCCAGCCAGCCAGATCAGCCCTATTTCGGCGGCGCTCCTCAAGTATTATCCTGAGCCCAACGTGACCAGCGCCGGCTCCAGCATCTTCAACTATGCGGCTTCCGGTACGGGCCATACCAATGGCGATAACATCAACGCGCGTTTGAGCTACACCTTCAACACCAAGAATCAGGTGAACGGGGGCATCCAGTGGCAGCGGCAGGACACCCTCACTCCCAGCCTGTTCAGCGGCGCCATTCCAGCCTGGTTCGACGGTTCCACCAATAACGGCGTCAACGCCAACGCCTCCTATATCTATCACTTCAACCTGCACGTGATCTCTACCCTGCGGTACACCTACAGCCGCGCCAGCGCCCTGAGCACGCCGTACTTCTCTAACCTGCCCGGCGGCAATATCGCGGGCAATCTGGGAATTCAAGGCACCGATCAATCCCCTCTCGCGTGGGGTCCGCCCAGCATCTCCTTTATGAGT
>CAZARO010000432.1:0-2025 GCA_964487165.1 uncultured Solibacteraceae bacterium
GATCGATCTTGTCTTCGACGCCGGCCTCGCGCCACGTCTGGCGCGCGATGGCGGTGTACTCCTCGCTGACGTCGCAGGCCACGATCCGGCCGCCGGGCGGCAGCGCCAGCGCGATCCACGAGGAGCTGTACCCCATGAACACGCCCACTTCGAGGACGTTTCGGGCGCCGATGAGTCTGGTCAGGAAATGTAGAAACTGACCCTGCTCGGGGGCAATCTGCATGGAAGCTCTGGGATGATCTTCGGTCCCCTCGCGAAGGCGCCGGAGCGTCTCCGGCTCGCGCAGGGTGACCTCGCGGATGTAGTCGGCTAAGGCATCGGTGATGGGGGTGTAGTTTCGCGACATGCGGAAGATCTCATTTTATACCGCCTGCTCGCCGAGACGCTTTGTGCTCGGCGGCTCGAACGCCGTTCGTGGCTGTTCGTGGCTGCCGTCATTCGCTATTCGCGAATCGCGAATATATTGCCGCCGGGCTATGAGGCGCACCAACAGCGCTTCGTCAGCCACGTCCAGATGCACCGCCATGAGGTCGGGGAGCCCCGGTCAACAGGACGGCAGGCCGTCGAAACCCTGCGGCCGCCCTGGCGCATCCAGGATCTCCCGCACCTTGCGCGCCAGTTCACTGGGCGCAAAAGGCTTCTGCAGGAACGCCGCTCCCGCCTTGACGCCTTCCTTCAGAATTACATCTTGCGTATGGCCGGACATGAACAGCACCCTGATATCGGGCCTGGCCGCCAGAATGCGCCCGGCCATTTCGCGGCCCCCGAGTTCCGGCATGACCACGTCGCTCAGCAGCAGGTCAATCTTCCCCTGGTGCGCTTCCGACACGGAGATTCCGTCGCGTCCATCTCGAGCTTCCAGGACGATGTATCCGCGGCTCTGCAGGATCTTGCTCGCGAGTTTCCGAACCTGCTCCTCATCCTCCACCAGGAGGACCACTTCGGCGGATCCCTTCGGGGCGGCGGCCAGACTGTCGATGGGCCGCTCGCCGGCGTCGGCCGCGTCTGCTACCGCCGGCAGTAGTATCTTAAAATTCGTCCCCCGCCCGAGTTCGGAGTGGCACCAGATGGCACCGCCGCTCTGCTCGATAATACCCAGAACCGTGGCCAGGCCCAGGCCGGTTCCTTTGCCGGTCTCTTTGGTGGTAAAAAATGGTTCGAAGACATGGGTCTGCGTCTCCGGGTCCATGCCGATGCCGGTGTCGCGAACCCCTAGTTCGACATACTGGCCAGCTCCCAGATTGTGCAGGTGAGCTTCCGCTTCGTCAACGGTCGAATTCACCGTCTGGATGGTCACGGTGCCTCCCGCCGGCATGGCATCCCGTGCGTTCAGGCAGAGGTTCATGAGCGCGCGCCCGATTTCACCGGGGTCGGCTCTCACTCTCCACAGGCCGGTGGCGAGACGGACCTCCACTTTGATCGACTCGCCGACGGTGCGGCGCAGCATTCTCACGAAGTCGCCGATCACCGCATTCACGTCGAAGACCTTGGGTTGCAGGATCTTCCGCCGGCTAAAGGCGAGCAATTGATCGGTAAGAGCGGCTGCCCGTTGCCCGGCGCTCTCGATTTCGTGCGCGTATTCGATGGCTTCGTGGCCCGCGCCGAGGGTCTCCGCGACGAGACGGCTGTAGCCGATTATGGCCGTCAGCAGGTTGTTGAAGTCATGGGCAATGCCACCGGCGAGTCTGCCGATCGCCTCCATCTTCTGCGCCTGGCGAAGAGCCTCTTCGCTGGTTTGCAGTGCCTTTTCGGCCTGCTTGCGCTCGGTGACATCGTCTATCGCGACCAGAATCAGGTTCAGGCGCTCCAGGACACAGCCGTTGATTACCAAAGCCTTGAATCCGATGGACGGGAACTCCCGCTCGACCGCAAAGTTCTCGAATGACTTGCGGGCGGGCAAAACGCGCTCCAGCACATCCCGCAGGGCCGGGATATCCCAACTGCCCCCACCCAGCGAGTAAAAAGGCTGACCTTCGGCGTCATGCGCCGCTATCCCGAACATCCTGGAGAAGGAGTGGTTGACAG
>CAZARO010000432.1:2035-5383 GCA_964487165.1 uncultured Solibacteraceae bacterium
CCGGATCTGCAATTCCTGATCGAGCACCAGGAGGGGGACCCGCACCGTTTCGACTATCGAGCTAGCGAAATCGCGGGACTCGGTGAGCGCCACATTCTTCGACTCCAGCTCCTGGTTGACCGTGATCAATTCCTGGTTGGTGGATTGCAGCTCCTCCTTTGCCGTCTCCAGTTCTTCATTGAGACTTTGCAGCTCTTCGTTGGCGGACAGCCCTTCCTCCGCGGCGCTCTGGCTCTCGTCGTCCGCGATTTGGTAGTCCTCAACCAGCGTGAGAAGCCGCTGCCGCGCTTCCTCGACGTCATGTTTCAGCTTGGCGATCTCGCGGTCCTTTGCGGCGACCCCTTCCCCCTGCTCCACCGGCTTTGCCGGGGCTTCCCCGATATGTACTTCCAGCCTCTGAGCAGGCTCGAGAGTGATTAGCACGACGCGCCTCCGGGCGCCGTTGTGGATCGGCGTCACCTCGATATTCAGCTCCCGGACGGCGCCGCCCGATTCGTAAGGCACTTGCGCCCGGCGCACCGCTTCTCCGCTCCCCGCCGCCTCGTGAACCAGCTTTTCAATTTCCAGAAAGAGTCCGGTATCCGGAATCAGTTTCAACAGCTGGAAGCTCACCGCTCCCAGCGGCAACTTGAAGAACGGAGTTGGATCGCCGCGGATTTCGAGCACCTCCAGCGACGATTCATCCACCAACACCGTGGCAGGGCTATACTTCGAGAGCAGGATACGGTCGATCGCCTTTCCCATCTGTATGTCCGGAAGGTGGGCAATCGGCGCCTGCACCGCCATCTTGTCCGCCTCGCCGGTTCGGCGGGCCACGGCGGCCCGAGCCAGAAGCCGTGGCCTGCGGGCTAACTCCCTCCTGGCGTAAATGCGGTGATCGCGGTCTATCGTCTGGAACATGTCGTCGGAATTCGCCGATTCCGACTGCCCCAACATCAGGAATCCGTCCGGCTTCAGGGCATAATGGAACGCGGAAATGATGTTCTTTCGAGCACCTCCCAGGTAAATCAGCACGTTGCGGCAACTGATCAAGTCCAGCTTGGCGATAGGAGGATCGTCGATCAGGTTATGGCGGCTGAATACGCACAGCTCGCGCAGAGCCTTGCTCACCTGGTAACCGCCTTCGATTTTCCTGAAGTGGCGATTCAGGCGCTCCGGGCCGACATCGTCTGCGATGGTCTCCAGGTATTTGCCGCTCCGGGCCCTCTCGATAGCAGCTCCGCTGACATCCGAAGCAAAGATCTGCACGGGGAAGATTACCCCCGCGGCCTTCGAAAATTCTTGTAACGCCATGCCGATGGAGTAAGCCTCCTCTCCGGTGGCGCACCCCGGTACCCAGATGCGAATCGTGGTGCCTGCGGGCCGATTTTGAATTATCGCGGGGAAGACCAGCCGGGTGAGCGCATCGAACGATCCGGGATCGCGGAAGAAGCTGGTCACGCTGATGAAGAGGTCCCTTTGGAGCAAGCCGCGCTCGGTGGGATCCTGCCGGAGTTGCTCGGCGTACTCTTCGATAGCGGCGATATTCCGCAAAGCCATGCGGCGCAAGATGCGGCGTTGCACAGTATTTTCGCTGTAGAGGGAAAAGTCGATGCCGGTGGCTTCATGCATCAATTTCAGGATTTCGCCGAACCCGGCCTTTTCTGGCTCCAGCGGACTGCCATCTTCCGCGGGCGGCGCCTGCGCAAAGTGGGGATGCCTCGCCATCCTCGCCAGTTCCGCGGCGATTTGCGCCGGGGGCAGGATGAAATCGACGTCGCTTGCGGCCGCCGCCGTCTGCGGCATGCTGGCGAATTCGGCGGATGCCGGCTCCTGGGCAAATGTTACGCCGCCCGCCTCTTTGACCGCCTGCAGGCCAAGCGACCCATCGGACCCGCCGCCGGAAAGAATCACGCCAATCGCCTGGCTGTGGCAGTCCTGGGCCAACGATCGCAAGAAACGATCGATGGGCATGTGCGGCGTGAACATTTGGCTGCGGGGGCTCAGTTTCAGCACCCGATCGGCAATGGTCAGTTCCGTGTTGGGTGGTATGGCATACACGTGGTTGGGTTCTACCGGCATGCCATCGGCCGCGTCCCTGACCGGCATGGCGGTAGCCCGCCCCAGGATCTCGCTCAGGCTGCTATGGTGCGTGGGATCGAGGTGTTGGATGAGTACGATGGCAAAACCGGTGTCGGCGGGGAGACCACTCAGCAGGAGTTTGAACGCCTCCAACCCGCCGGCGGAAGCACCGATGCCGACTACCGAAAGCGCTTCTGCGGGCCCGTCCCGATGGCTCCCCGGTTGCTCGGCATCCGACGAGATCTTCTCAAGCCTGGTGTCCTGGTCCATGGCTGCTCCTGGCCCCGCTTCGCAATCGCCATTGGTGCGAGCGGTAACCCGTCAGCGGACATTATAACGTTCCGCGGTCTTATTCAAACGGCCAGGACCTCCGACTTGGGTGCTTACGAAACGGCAAGTGCTCTCACCGGATGATCCTAACTATATCTTTAATAGATAGTTAGCAACCGCCAAGACATCAGCCCGCTAAACCGGAAAATTACTTTTATAATCATAGCAATTCTAAGGAGCGGCGATTACCGTTTTTCGAGGCGGTCGATTCGCTATTCGTGGGTGACGGCGATATTTTCGAGCGCCTTGATGGAATCGTGGAGCACCTGGGCGTTGCGGGCCAACGTGCGGATGTTGGCGGCGTCTTGGTTGACGTCCGACGTCAGGATTTCGACGGTTTGCGCTAACGCCTCGTGGCGTTCGGCTATCCGCTCCAGTATGGTTTCGATGCGCTCAAAGCGTTGTTCGGCGGTCATGGCGCGCCTCTTTTCTCGGGGTGTGGCTTCCCTGGCTGCCATTATCTCACCCCCCTACGGCCGGCGTGGGGGTATGCGCTATCGCGATTACTTCCCTACAGGAGCGGAATGCAGGGCGTCCAGCACGGCAGCTTCGATAGCGGCCTGCACCTTCCCGGGCGCCTGGCCGCCGTCCACGGTGTGGACCACCGAACTGCCGTACCACTGCAGGATCGGACCGGTCAGCTCCTTGTAGGCCACCAGGCGGCGGCGGATTACGGCTTCGGAATCGTCGTCGCGGATGAGCAGGGGCGCGTGGCAGTCATCGCATTGGCCGGCGACTTTCGGCGGCTGCGAAAGCAGATTGAAGATGCGCCGGCACTCGGGACATTGTCGCCGGGCGGTGAGGCGCGCTACCAACGCATCGTCCGCCACGTCCAGATGCACCACGATGGGGTCGGGCAGCCCTCGCTGCGCGAGCAGCGCGCCGAAGACCCGCGCTTGCGGCACGGTGCGCGGGTATCCGTCCAGCAGGAATCCGTGGGCGCAATCCGCCCGGGAA
>CAZARO010000433.1:0-5367 GCA_964487165.1 uncultured Solibacteraceae bacterium
GCGCTGGTCTCGGCGCTGGGGGTCGCGCCTTGGGTCGCACGGAATGCGTACGTCCACGGCGAGTTCGTTTTCATCAAGAGCACGTTTGGGTATGCGTTTTGGCAGGGCAACTGCGCGCTCAGCGAGGCGCCATTTTGGACCGCACGGGCCATCCCCTGGCCATGAGCGTGCCCACGCAGTCCATTTCCGTGGACCCTCTCAAAGTTCCTTCGCTGCGCGCCGACTCCGCCCTGCTGGCTAACGAACTGCACCTCGATCCGGCGGACGTATTTCATCGTATCGACGCGGCCTACGATAGCCGCCGCGGATTCCTCTGGGTCAAGCGCGGCATCAGCCAACAGGAAGCCGACGACCTTCGCGATCTGAAGTACGATTGGATCCACGTGGACGACGGCAGCGAGCGCCATTACCCCAACAATAAGCTGGCGTCGCACCTGCTCGGCGGGGTCGACTTCGAGGAGCACGGTAACGGCGGCATCGAGAAAGCCCTTGACGCCGAGCTCCACGGCATGCCCGGCAGCGCCGACATCCTGACCGACGTGCACCATCGCGGCATCTTCGAACTGGTCTCCACGCAGGCGCGCGCCGGAGTTTCCGTTACCCTCACCATCGACGAGCAGCTGCAGTTCGTGGCCGAGCGCGAGATCGCCGCGTCCGTCCGGGCACAAGGGGCAGCCAGTGGAAGCGTGGTGGTGATGAACCCCTACAACGGGGAGATCCTGGCGCTGGCCAGTTACCCGCCGTTCGATCCCAACCTGCCGCCGGAGAATGAGAACGATGTGGCGGCGCGCAGCAATCACGCCGTTTCCGTGCCCTTCGAGCCCGGCTCCTGCTTCAAGGTGATCACTCTTTCCGCCGCGCTCGAAACCACCAGGCTGCGGCCCGAAACTTCCATCAACTGCCACGGCGGCGTGCTGACCGGGCTGCCCGGGGGGCGGGTCATTCATGACTCGCACACGGGACTCTTCGGCTTCCTTCCGATGAGCCTGGTGCTGGCTTACTCCAGCAACGTTGGCGCTATCGAGGTGGGCCGGACTGTGGGCCGTGAAAAACTCTACGAATACGTGAAACGATTCGGCTTCGGCGACCGGACCGGCGTCCCGTTGCCCGGTGAATCGAAAGGCCGGGTGCGGGCGTTGACGAAATGGGGCAGCACTTCGCTGGAGTCCGTCTCCATGGGGCAGGAGGTCAGCGTGACCACCCTGCAACTGGCGCGCGCCGTATCGGTGGTGGCGAATGGCGGGCTGCTGGTAAAGCCTCGGCTGGTGATGAAGCTGGGCGATCAAGCGCCGCCGACGGAAGCGCCGGTTCGCGCCATCAAGCCGGAAACCGCTATCACCATGCGGCAAATGATGGAAGGCGTGATGTTGGTGGGAACCGGAAAGACCCAGCGGCTCGACGGCTACACCAGCGGCGGCAAAACCGGGACCGCGCAAATCTTCGATTTCGCCTCGAAACATTACACCCACACCTATAACGGTTCTTTCATGGGCTTTGCGCCGGTGACCAATCCGGCGGTGGTGGTGGTAGTGACGGTGAACGGCACCCACGGGCAGGAAGGTTTCGGCGCTTCGGCTGCCGGTCCGGTTTTCAAGACGGTGATCACGGAAGCTCTGCGCATTCTCGATGTCCCCAAAGATCTGCCCGACGCCCCGCCCGCGAAGAATCAGATTGCGCGCAATGAAAACCTGAACGACGTCTCCCTTGTCGACCTGGATTCCGGCCAGCCCAACATACTGGAAGACCGCGACGACGAAGAGCCCGCCCCGGTGCATCCGAAAGGGTTCGTGGGTCCGGTGGCGCCGCCGCCGCCCGCCCCTCCCGCCGGCACGGTTCCCAACTTCAAAGGGATGACCCTGCGGGCAGTGCTCAAGGAAGCATCGGCCAAAGGACTACCGGTCCAACCGGATGGCAGCGGCGTTGCCCGCGTACAGAATCCCCCTGCTGGGGCGGTGTTGCATCAGGGGGAACGCATTCGCGTCCTGTTTGCGAGATGATCTTAGGCGCGATACTCCCGGGCGAACGGCTCAAAAAGCCTCTGGCGCCGGAGCTTGCCGCAGCCGAGGTCGAAGGGCTGGCTTACGATTCGCGGCGCGTGAATCCGGGCGATTTGTTTTTCGCGTTTCCGGGCGCGCACGCCGATGGCCGGCGGTTCGCGCAGGACGCGCTGGCACGCGGTGCGATAGCGGTGGCCGCGGAATCGCCCGCGCCCGAGGAGTTGGCCGGGCGCTGGATTGAAGTGGACCATGGGCGGCAAACTCTCGCCCTGACAGCGCGCAATTTCTTCGGCAAGCCGGATGAACGCCTGGCGCTCACGGGCATCACCGGCACCAATGGAAAGACCACCACGGCATACCTGATCGATTCCGTACTGCGCGCCGCCGGAAAGACCACCGCCATGATCGGCACCATCGAGTATCATGTGGCCGGGCGCGTGCTGCCAGCCGTCAACACCACCCCCGAATCGCTCGATCTGATGCGCATCTTCCGCGAGCTGGAACAGGCCGGCGGGACGCACGTTACCATGGAAGTTTCCTCGCACGCCCTCGACCTGGGCCGCGTTTACGGCATGCAATTTCACACCGTGGTGTTTACCAACCTGACGCGCGATCACCTGGATTATCACCGCACCATGGAGGCGTATTTTGCCGCCAAACAGGCGCTGTTCTTGGGCGCGGGCGGTCCGCCGCCTAAATTCGCGGTGCTCAATCGCGACGATCCATACTCCCGCGAGATCAAGCTTCATCGGCAGACCGAAGTCTTCTGGTACGGACTGGGGCCGGAGGCGAATCTCCGCGCGCGCCACATTGCATCGAGTTTTCAGGGGCTGCGCTTCGACGTGCAGTTCGGCAAGCTGCGCTTCGCGGTGGAATCGCCGCTCCTCGGCAAAATCAACGTCTACAATATACTGGCGGCATGCGGTGCTGGACTTTCGTACGGCATCGCGCCCGAGACTGTGGCGCGCGGCATCGCCGCTTTAGAGGCCGTGCCGGGCCGCTTCGAGCGCGTGGATGAAGGCCAGCCCTTCGTGGTCGCGGTGGATTATGCGCATACCGACGACGCTCTCCGCAATACCATCGCGGTAGCGCGCGGGCTCAGCCCCAAGCGCATCATCACGCTGTTCGGGTGCGGCGGCGATCGCGATCGCACCAAGCGGCCCCTCATGGGCCAGGCTGCGGCCGAGGCCAGCGACTTCGTGGTCCTGACCAGCGACAATCCGCGCTCCGAAGATCCGCTGGCCATCATGAACGACGCCCTGGTGGGCATCCGCAGGGTGGACGTGCCGCACGTGATCGAGCCGGACCGCGTTACCGCCATCAAGCGTGCGCTCAAAGAAGCGCGCGAGGGCGACGTCGTGATTCTGGCGGGAAAGGGGCACGAGACGTATCAGGTTTTGAAGGATCGGACCATCCCGTTCGACGACCGGGCGGTGGCCAGGGACGTGCTAAGAGGTTATGGGTATCACAAGACATGAAGAAACCGCTCCCTCACGGTCGCGGCTCAGAGCCGGATTCCGAGCCGCGCGCGCAAGCAAGACATGAAGACACCGCTCCCTTACGGTCGCGGCTCAGAGCCGGATTCCGAGCCGCGCGCGCAAGCAAGCGGTCTTGTTAAACCATGACCCTGGAATTGCAGCAAGTAGCGCGGGCGATGGAGGCCTCGGGCGATGTCCCCGCGATTCCCGTGGGCGGCTGGAGCGTGGACACCCGGACACAGAATGCGGGCGACGTGTATTTTGCGCTCCGCGGTCCCCACTTCGATGGTCACGAGTATGTGGCCAGTGCGTGGAGCAAAGGCGCGGCGGCGGTGGTAGTCGAAAAGTCCGCGGAGCCGCATCGCGGAGAACTGGTGGTGGGCGATACGCTGCGCGCGCTGCAGGATTTGGGGACGTGGGCGCGGAGGGCGTGGGGTGGAACGGTGGTGGGCGTGACGGGCAGCGCCGGGAAGACTACCACCAAGGACGCCATCGCCCATGTTTTGGAGGCGGAATTGCCGGTGGGTAAGACGGTTGGAAATTTTAACAATCACGTGGGCGTGCCGCTCTCGATTCTGCGGCTGCCCGACGGCTGCCGGATCGGCGTGTTGGAAATGGGAATGAATCACGCGGGAGAAATTCGCGAATTGGCTGCCATCGCCCGGCCCGAGATGGGCGTGGTGACCAATGTGGGGTACGCGCACGTGGAGTTTTTCGATTCCATCGAAGGCGTGGCGGCAGCCAAGCGCGAATTGATCGAAGCGCTGCCGCACGATGGCGTGGCCGTGCTGAATGCCGACGATGCGCGCGTGGCGGCGTTTCGCGAGGTGCATCCGGGTCGGTCGGTGACCTTCGGGCTGTCGGCCGATGCCGATGTGCGCGCGGTGGCGGCGGAGTTTGGCCCCGAAGGCACGCGGTTCCGCGTGGATGGCGTGGATTATGAGACCGGCATGGTGGGCCGTCACGCGGTGATGAATCTGCTGGCCGCCATCGCCGTGGCGCGCGAGTTCGGTATTCCCGCGGCGCGCCTGCGCGAGCCCATCCGCACTTTCGCCGTCGGCAAGATGCGCGGCGAGCGGCTGGAGCATGGCGGCATTCTGGTGTGGAACGATTGCTATAACGCCAATCCCGAGGCGGTGGAATCGATGATCGACGTGCTGCACGAGTCGGTCGCGGCGCGCCGCATCGCCGTGCTGGGCGAGATGCTGGAACTGGGTCACGCCGCCG
This sequence comes from uncultured Solibacteraceae bacterium, assembly GCA_964487165.1. Classification (GTDB taxonomy): domain Bacteria; phylum Acidobacteriota; class Terriglobia; order Bryobacterales; family Bryobacteraceae; genus PALSA-129. The sequence goes on from CAZARO010000433.1 coordinate 4,703, forward strand.
AGCAACTCCACCGGCAGGTGGGCGAGTATGCCGCCCGGCATGGCGTCGATCTGCTGATCGGCATTCAGGGCAGCGCGCTTGCTATGGTGGACGCGGCTCTCGCCGCGGGGCTTCCCGCGGGCGCCGGACATTTCTTCGCGGAGGCCGGCGAGGCCGGCGAATTCGCGCGGCAGGCGGCGCATCCGGGCGATGCGATTCTGTTCAAAGGCTCGCGCGGAGTGCACGTGGAACGTGCGCTGGAGAGGTTCTTGGCCTAATTTCCCATGCTTTACTTCCTACTCTACGAACAGCTTTACCGCTACGCCAGCCCGTTGCGCATTTTCCGCTACACTACTTTCCGCACGGCCTTCGCCAGCATCACGGCGCTGTTCCTGTGCATCGCGCTGGGGCCCTGGCTGATCCACAAGCTGCGCGAATTTCAAATCGGGCAATACATCCGCGAGGAGGGTCCGAAATCGCACCAGAAGAAGGCCGGCACCCCCACCATGGGCGGAGTCCTCATCGTCATTTCGATTGTGGTGCCCACGCTGCTGTGGGCCGACCTGCGGTCGCGCTACGTGTGGATCGCCATCGCGGCGCTGCTGGGCTACGGCTGGATCGGATTCATGGACGATTACGCCAAAGTCACCAAGAAGCGCAACCTGGGACTCTCCGGCCGCGCCAAG
>CAZARO010000434.1:0-5363 GCA_964487165.1 uncultured Solibacteraceae bacterium
CAACGATCGTCCCGGCCTGGGCGTCGAGGTCGATTGGACGCAATTGAAGATGACGGCGGAGTTCACCCAGCACATCACCAATCGGGCGCAGACTTATTTTCGTCCCGATGGCTCGATCACCAATTGGTAAGAATTTCGTAAAGATCGGTAAAGCCCCGGTTGACATCGGCCCTCGCGCTTTGATAAAACTCGCGGACACTGTGAACAAAAAAGATCTTGTAGGGGAGATCGCCTCGGGTGCGTCTTTGACAAGGGCGCAAGCTTCGCGTGCACTGGATGCCTTCGTGCAAGGGATTCAGGCTAGTCTGGTTCGCGGCGACCGGGTGACCATCTCGGGCTTCGGAACGTTCGGCGTTTCGCATCGCAAGGCGCGCCGCGTGCGCAATCCGCGCAGCGGGAGCGCCATGGAAGTGGCCGCCAAGCGGGTGCCGCGTTTCGCGCCCGGAGTGGAATTAAAATCCGCCATCGATCAGCCGGCATCCAATAGCTGATGGATTCTCCATGTCGCGTGGTAATTGTAGGCGGCGGGTTCGGAGGTCTGTACGCCGCCAAGAAACTGGGCCGCGCCCCGGTGTCGCTGACGCTCATTGACCGGCGCAACTTCCACCTCTTCCAGCCGTTGCTCTACCAGGTGGCCACCGGGGCGCTCTCGCCCGGCGAGATCGCCTCGCCCTTGCGCGCGGTAGTGGGCCGCAACCGCAATACCGAAGTCGTACTGGGGGAAGTGCGCGATCTCGACGCCGCCAATCGAAAAGTGATTCTCGAGAATGGTGCGGTTTCGTACGACGAACTGATCGTGGCCACCGGCGCGACGCATTCCTATTTCGGCCACGACGAATGGGCCGCACTGGCGCCGGGACTCAAGACCATCGAGAATGCCACGGCCATTCGCTCCCGCCTGCTGGCGGCCTTCGAACGGGCCGAGATCGAGACGGATGCGGCGAAGCGCCGCGAGTGGCTGAATTTCGTGATCGTGGGCGGTGGACCGACGGGCGTGGAATTGGCCGGAGCGCTGGGCGAAATCGCCAATGACACGCTGCGCCACGATTTTCACCATATCGATCCCACCGAAGCGAATATCCTGCTGGTGGAAGGCGAGAGCCGCCTGCTTCCGGGCTTTCCGCCGGATCTATCCGCCAAGGCCGCCAAGGAACTGGCGGAGCTGGGTGTGCATTCGCGCACCGCTACGCGCGTGACGGCGATCGACGAGCAGGGCGTCACCATGACGGACGCGAGCTGCGACGTGAGGCTGGCGGCGCGAACCGTGCTGTGGGCGGCGGGGGTGCGCGCATCACGCATGGGTAAGGTGCTGGCCGACCGCGCCGGCGCCGAACTCGACAAGGTAGGCCGCGTGATGGTGGAAGCGGACCTGAGCGTCGCCGGCCATCCCGAAATCCACGTGATCGGCGACCTGGCGAACTTCAGCCGTCAGAGCGGCAAGCCGCTGCCCGGAGTAGCGCAGGTGGCCATCCAGCAGGGACGCTATGTGGCCAAGGCAATCGTGGCGAAACTGAGCGGTAAGACCATGGGCCCGTTCCATTATTTCAATAAAGGCAACCTGGCCACCATCGGCCGCAACAAGGCCGTCGCCGATTTCGGATTCCTCCACGTGGCGGGATTCCCGGCGTGGTTCCTGTGGGTCTTCGTACATCTGATGTACCTGGTGGAGTTCGAAAATCGCCTGCTGGTATTCGTGGAATGGGTGTACAACTACTTCACGCACAATCGCGGGGCGCGGCTGATTACGAAGGGCGAGGGCTAGCTTTCAGCATTCTGCCGAGGGAGTTGGGCTGATCGACCGCTCCCTCGCGGTCGCGGCTTCGGTAGGCTCTGGCAAACACAGAGGCGCCATTCCGAGCAGCGCGCGCCAGCAACGCGGCCGGTAAGTTATTGAATTCTGCTTGGGCATAGGGAGTCCAAAGTGGGGCAGGATGGCATCCTGCGGCCGATTGGCAATCGGCCAAGCGGGTTACCAGGGGTACCCTGGGTCCCGCAGGTTGCCAACGTTGCCAACCTGCCCCACTTTGCTTATCAAAGTTTTGGACTCAATGGATTGCACCGCAGGCGCGTCAGGCGTGCTGATAGCTGGAACCTGCTAGCTGACCGCGTCTTCATGCTACCCTCAGATTTACTCCATTTGAGGCCCGATATGTCATATCTCTCCATACGCGATCTCGATTTGAAAGGGAAACGAGTCTTCATCCGGGTGGATTTCAATGTGCCGCTGCAAAAGAACGAAAAGGGCGACATGGAAATCACCAGCGACAAGCGCATCAAGGCGTCGCTGCCCACCATCCAATATGCGCTCGAACACGGAGCCGGTGTCATCCTGGCGTCGCACCTCGGGCGTCCCAAGGGCAAGGTAAATCCCGAAATGAGCCTGAAGCCGGCAGCCGTCCGCCTGCAGGAATTGCTGGGGCGCGAGGTGAAGATGGCGCCCGATTGCGTCGGCCCCGCGGTGGAAGCCATGAAGCCCGCGCCAGGTGAAGTGCTGCTGCTCGAAAACCTGCGCTTCCATCCCGAGGAGGAGAAAAACGATCCCGCCTTCGCGCAAAAGCTGGCCGCGCTGTGCGATGTCTATGTCAACGACGCGTTTGGCTCGGCGCACCGCGCGCATGCTTCCACCGAAGGCATGATTCAGTTCGTCGCCAAGGCCGGCGCGGGGCTGCTGATGGAAGCCGAATTGAAGTATCTCGGCATGGCGACCACCAATCCTGCGCGGCCTTGCGTCGCCATTCTGGGCGGCGCCAAGGTCTCGGATAAGATCGAGGTCATACAGAATCTGGGCAAGGTGGTGGACCGCCTGCTCATCGGTGGCGCCATGGCGTACACCTTCCTCCAGGCGCAGGGCAAGCCCACCGGAAAATCGCTGGTGGAAGCCGACAAGGTGGAGTTGGCGAAGAGTTTGCTGGCCTCACTCGGCGACAAGCTGCTGCTGCCGGTGGACCACGTGGTGGTGGCGGAAATCGCCGCCGGCGCGGCCCATGAAGCGGTGGAAACCATACCCGACGGCATGATCGGTGTGGACATCGGGCCAAAAACCATCGCTGCCTTTTCCGCCGTGATCGCGGGCGCGAAGACGGTGATCTGGAACGGCCCCATGGGGATCTTCGAGAAGCCTCCATTCGACACCGGGACGGTTGCGCTGGCCAAAGCGGTCGCCGGCTCAGGCGCAATTTCGGTGGTCGGCGGCGGCGATTCGGAGAAGGCCATCAAAGCGGCCGGCGTCACCAGCAAGATCACGCACGTTTCCACCGGCGGTGGAGCGTCTCTGGAATTTCTGGCGGGGATCGAGCTTCCAGGCGTCGCGGCGTTGAATCGGTAAGCGCGGCGTTATTGCGGCGGGTGGCCCTGGCGGACGTGTTGGCCGATGACCGATACCACGGCGGCTATGCGGGCGTCGGTGGCCTCGCCGAGTTCGCGAAGCCGCCGATCCGTTTCTCCCGATTCGGCGCGGAGCGCTGCGATTTGGTCGGCTACCTGCTCGAAGCGAACCCGGGTTTCGACAGCGAGGGCCTCAACGTGGTGCCCGAGATCGTCGATCGCACGTTGGGTATCGCGCCAGAGGACTTTATACTCCCCGCGGTCCCGGCGCCGTTCTTCGGCGATGCCGGCGGTGATATGCTCAATGCGTTCGAAACGTTCCTCGGGAGTCACGGCGTCCCTTTCCCGACTGCCTCCATTCTCTCACGCCTTCGCCGGCGCCACGCCCGTCCTTTGCGTGAGGATGGCGGGCGCGGAATTAGCCACAAGGCCTTATTGCTGCGGGTGACTCTGGCGGACGTGTTGGCCGATCGCCGATACGAGGGCGGCAATGCGGGCATCGGTGGCCTCGCCGAGTTCTCGGAGCCGCAAGGTTGTCTCGCGGGATTCGGCGGTGAGCGCTGCGATTTGGTCGGACACCTGCTCGATGCGGAGCCGCGTATCCACAGCCAGTTCGTTTATGTGGCGTTCGGTGTCGCGCCAGAGGGCTTTATACTCCTCGCGATCTTTGCGGCGTTCTTCTGCGATGCCGGCAGTCAAGTGCTCGATGCGTTCGAAACGTTCTTCGGTAGTCACGGCGTCCCCTTCCCGACTACCTAGATTCTCTCACGCCTTCGCCGGCGCCACGCCCGTCCTTTGCGTGAGGAAGCCGATCAGCGCTCCCAGCACGAATCCCGGCACCATGATCTGCAGATAGTAGTGCGAGCCGTCGGGCTCCGGCATCAGCGCCACCAGGTACGCGAACAGCAGTCCGAAACCCGCGCCCGCCACCAGCCCCACAGCTGTTGAACGCACCTTCCTGGCGATCAATCCGCAGAGGATTCCCACCAGCATCCCCTTCACGCAGGAACCCATCAGGATGGATTCCATTTCCGAGCGGACGGCCGGCGTAAACCAGGCCGTCGCTCCGTCTATCACGCCGAGAACCGCGCCGGCGATCAGTCCTACCACGGGTTTATTCATCGTTGCCACCTCCGCTCCCTTATTCCGGGAATCAGGTGTCTATTTTAGTGCGGGCGCCAGGAAATACAAAAATAATTTCACCGCGAGGTACGCGCCGAGCAGCAGCAGCAGCACCTGATTGCGGCGCCAGAAGCGCGCCAGCCGTTCGGGCACGGTATCGCGATAGGCCATCACGGGCAGTCCATCGAGGAACCGTCCGACGTCGGCGGCCAACTCCGGTACGTCGCCGAAGCGGTCCGCGGGATCCGGCGCCGAGGCTTTGCGCGCGATCGCCGCCAGAGGACGCGGAGGGCTGGTCATAGGGTGCCCGGGCATGAGGTCCCGCAGGATGCGGCCGAGCGCGAAAATGTCGGTGCGCGCGTCCAGCGCCTGCCCGCCGGGGCTGGATTGCTCCGGTGCCATGTATTGCGGAGTTCCCGCCGCTGGGAGCGCGGCGCCATCGATGGCGCGGGCCACGCCCCAATCCACCACGAAGACCTCGCCAAATTCGCCCACCATAATGTTTTGCGGCTTGAGATCGCAGTGGATCACGCCGCGGTTGTGGGCGAAGGCCACGGCCTCGCAGATCTTTTCGAAAAGCCGCAGGCGCGCCGGGAGCCCGGACTCCTGGCGCAGAAATTCATCCAGCCGGCGGCCCTGAATGAGCCGCATGGCGTAATAAATGCGGCCATCGGGCAGCACGCCGGCATCGTACACCGGCGCCAGCCCGGGGTGCTCGAGCTGCGCCAGCAGCTTGGCCTCGTGATTGATGGCGTAGCCCGCGTCCATCACTTTGAGCGCCACGCGCCGCTCCAGTTGCGCGTCCCACGCGCGATAGACCACGCCCATTCCGCCGCGGCCGATTTCCTCTTCCACCTGGTAGCGCGTGGCCGAAAAATCGGGGCTCTCGGTGACGGTGCGGAGATGGTCGAGCGCGC
>CAZARO010000435.1:0-5333 GCA_964487165.1 uncultured Solibacteraceae bacterium
GCTGTTCGAACTGCTGCATCTGCTGCAGGTAATACTCCACCCAGGGCACGCCGCCGTGCTTTTTCTGGTCCGTCGGATTGTCCCAGTATTGATAAGGAGCGGTGCCCCACCCGCTCTGCATATCGGTACGGGAATAGAAATAGCCGGGCCACCCGGAGGGCACCGGCCCGGTGATCAGCGCGGTCGGGTCCACGGCCTTCACCGCCTGCCCCCACGTGAGGCTGCGCGCCATCATGTCATCGTACGTGGCGTAGTGGGGGTAGATATCGGTGTGAACGCCGTCCCACCATTCAGGCTCGTTATCCATGCTCCACATGCGCACGCCGCCAGTATTGCCCGGTCCGTATTTCTGCAGCAAATACTTGACCCACTGCTGTTCGAACGCCGGGTTCGAGGGCTGGTAGGCGTCGCTCGGATCGTTGACGATCTGCTGCCCCGTGGCGGCCGACAGGCCACTGCCGCAAGCGGAGTCATACGGATCGACTGCGCACTGAGAGCCAAGTGGATTGGCGGCGCAACTTGCCGCATTACTTGGTTCCTGCTTGCCATACTTCGCCACGTTGAAGCTGCAACTGGAAGTGTCCTTCGGCGTCCAGTCCATGAGCGAGATTGTGCCCAGGCTGAGGGAGCCGGTCTGGAGGTTGCCTTCGTGGAACAGGTCGAACGACGAGCCATCGGGCAGCGCGGGCTTCCCGCTGTATTGCGGGTTATTTTGGAAATACCAGTCCGCCGCGGAGTTGCTGACGTCGATCTGCCAGTTGTAGCTGGTGGTGGCATCGCCGCCAAAGCGGCGCAGGGGAATCCGCATCATGCCGGCGAGTCCGTTATCGGCGTACTCGTTGATGCCGTAGACATACGGGCTGATGGGGTGAACGCTGGCAGTGGCATCCACGGCCAGGTTGGGCGGCGCCTGCTGCGCGGCCGCGGCGAAACTCGCCAGGCAGCCCAAGGCAATCGTGAGAAAGGGCCTCATTACCCGCTATTCTACTGCCTGGCGAGGGTGTGGGGCAGGTTGGCAACCTGTGGCCGATTGGCACACTCGGCCCTCCCGAGCCGGTTACCAGCCCGCTCGGGAGATCGTCCATCTGCTCCCTAACTGGCGGGCTAAAGCCCACCCCACCGGGCGGATCGGCACATCTGGGTGGCGCGGGCTTCAGCCCGCGAGCGGCGGATTGGTAACCCTTCCGAGCGGGTTACCAGCCCGCTGCAGGATACCATCCTGCCCCACTCGAATCGTAGATATAATGTAGACGTTCAGGGAAAGGGTGGCGTAAACATGGACAGAAGGAAGTTCATGAAAGATTCCGCTTTCGCACTGGGCTCCTTGGTTTCCGTTGAAGGCGCCGAGGCGGCCGCAATCGAGGAGCCGGCGACAGACGGCCAGGAGCCCGCCGTCAAAATCGGCCGGCCCGTCCGAGCCGTGAGCGTCGCGTTCAAACCGGAGCTGCCGCTTGAACAGGTCGCCGCCCTGGTGGACAAAGAAGGCGCGCGCGGCGCGGACCTCATCGCTCTGCCGGAGACCTGCCGTGGCCAGAACGACAAGAGCCAGGAAGCCTTGGACGGTCCCACAATCTCCACCATGGCGCGGCTGGCCGACAAGCATCGCACCTACATCGTCTGTCCCATCGACCGGAATAATTCAGGCCGGCGCCTCAATTCCGCGGTCCTGCTCGACCGGCGCGGCCAGGTAGCCGGCATTTACGACAAAATGTTTCCGTACGGCGAAGAGTTCAACCGGCATCCCGGCATTACACCCGGCCAGGAAGTTACCGTCATCAAGACTGATTTCGGCCGCCTCGGCCTGGCCATCTGCTTCGATGTGAATTGGGCGCCGCTCTGGCAGCGCCTGTCGGACTTCGGAGCGGAGCTGGTCATCTGGCCCAGCGCTTACTCCGCCGGCCGGTCGCTGCAAGCGCGCGCGATCGACTTTAACTACTATGTGATGAGCGCCACCTGGACTCCCGATTGCCTGGTGTACGACATCGATGGCACGCAGCTTGTCTACGACCATAACAACGTATCCGACAGCATTAATGTCACTCGCTTCACGTTCGACCTGGACCGCTGTCTCTTTCACCAGGATTACAACCTGCCCGGCAAGCTCGCAAACCTGCTCAAAGAGCACGGTGATGACGTGGAACGCGAGAAATGGCTACCCATGGAAGGATGGTTCCTGTTGAAAGCCAAGCGTCCGGGAGTAAGTGCGCGCGAATTGGCTCGTAAGTACGGATTAGAGGAGCGGAGACCTTATATGAACCGGAGCCGCAGCGAGATCGATAAACTGCGGGGCTGGCAGTTCTCCTAACCGGCGGACACAGAATGAATCGCCGATCGTTCCTCTCCGGTGGCTTCGCCGCAGCCGCGGCCCTGCGGAGGTTGCGCGCCGCCGGAGACCGCGTCAATCATCGTCTTCCCACCACCGACACGCACTATCGACACGTGCAATCGTACGTGGAAGACGTCCCCGTCCCGGAATACCGCTGGGCTTCCGCCGCGGCGTACGAGCGGTTCCGCGACATCAAGTACGGAGTGCGGCTGCACTGGGGACCTTACTCCATTCTGGGCGAGCCCGGAGAATCCTGGCCGTTCTTGAAACTGTCTTACCCGGAGCGGCAGCGCTATCAGTCGTTTTACAAGACCTGGAATCCGCGCGGGTTCAGCGCCGATAAGTGGATGGATCTCTTCGCCGCCTGCGGCATGAAGATGTTCGCGTTCACCTCCAAGCATCACGACGGCTTTTCCATGTTCGACACCCGCACGCGTGTCCGGCAGCGAACTAACTGGGCGGCGCCGGGTGGGCCGAAGATAGAGCCTTGCGATCTGGCTTACAGTATGATGGAGACGCCGTTCCGGCGGGACGTGGTGAAGGAACTCTGCCAGGCCGCCCGCCGGCGGGACATCAAGATCGACCTCTATTTCTCGCATCCCGACTGGTACGACGCCGATTTCCGGCCCTATGCCTACCATCCTCTGCAGGTACCTTCGTCCGATGTATTGACCACGGATTATCCGGATGTAAAGAAGCGTCTGGGCGCTGAAGAGGTGATTGTCCCCGATCCAAGCCCGGCCGAAGTAAGCCGCATGATGGCGCGGCACCGCGCTCAACTTAGCGAACTCCTGACTAACTACGGCCCCATCGATATGCTGTGCCTGGATCAATGGCTAGGTCCGAAAGTATGGCCGGCCCTTCGGGAGACCGTCCTCCATCTACGCGAACTGCAGCCTGACGTGATGCTGCGGGCACGCGGCATCGGCAATTACGGCGACTACTATACTCCCGAAGGCTTTGTGCCGGGCGACAAAGGGAACACGGATGCCCCATGGTTCGTCATTTACCCGCTGGGGTCTTCCTTCTCTTATGAGCGCACCGGCGAGAATTACAAAGGAGCCGCCTGGGCGGTGCGGAACCTCATCGATACCGTCGCCAAGGGCGGCAATTTCATGGTGGGGATCGGGCCGGACGGCGACGGCCGTTTCCATCCTACGGCGGTCAGCCAACTGAAGGAAGTGGGAGACTGGCTGAAGGTGAATGGCGAGGGGATTTATTCGACGCGCGCCCGCGAGGCCGAGCTTTGGTCGGAAGGCGCCGACATCCGATTCACCCAAACCAAGGACAAACGAACCGTCTATGCGTTTGTGCTGAAATGGCCGGGCGAGAAGTTACTCCTGCGTTCGGTCCGGCCCGCGGAAGGGTCGGCTGTTCAAATGCTCGGAACCGACGCGGCACTCGAATGGAGTGTGACCAAGGCCGGCCTGGAAGTGCGTCTCCCGCCCGGATTGCAAGATGAATCTCGCCGTCCCGGCCGGTTCGCCTGGAGCTTCCGCATTCGCGCGGCGAGCGCCTAACAACTCGCGTAGCGGTAGGAGTGTCCAGTCGACTGGAAAGAAAACTCCGCCGCCGTGCGCTGGTTGGCGCGGATGAAATCGGTTTGCGCGAGATCGGAGAGCTGCTGGGTGACCGGGCCGGACTCGGGAGTGAAGCTTATGGTGCCGGCGACCTGGCCGTTGGCAAGGGTCCAGGTTTGTGGCGCCGCGGCACCGGCGAAGGGGAGGAGCAGGGGAACGAGATGAAGATTGCCTTTTGGCCTGTACCGCGGGCACAAAATTGGCCACAGATGAACGCGGATGAATACGGATAAAAACCCACCGCAGAGCAATTCTTCTTTCCTTCTTATCCGTGTTCATCGGTGTTCATCTGTGGCCAAATTTGCTTAGTTCCGGAGGTTGAACCGCTCGACTCCTGCGGCCCTCGCCGCCAGTGCCTCTATCCCCTCAAACCAGCGAAAGTCGGGCCGGCAGCCTGGCATAGAGGGCACTCATATCGCGACCACCTTTTCTACCGCATAGCCGCGCTCAATCTGTTCGAGCGTTTTCCCTTTGGTCTCCGGCACGCGTCGCCATACGAAGAGGAACCCGGCGACGCAGATGCCCGAGTACAGCCAGAAGGTGCCGGCGGCGCCGAGCGCGGCGTTCAGCGACGGGAAGCTAAACGTGAGCGCGAAGCAGGCGATCCAGAGGGCCGAAACCGATACCGATACCGCGGCCCCGCGAATGCGGTTGGGAAAGATTTCGGAGATGAGGACCCACGCCACCGGGCCCAGGGTCATGGCGAAGCAGGCGATGGTGGCCAGCGTACACAGCAGAACGGGCAGGCCCTTGAGCCCGAAATGGTAAGACAGCCCCAGCAGGAAATGGAACATCGCTACGCCGCCGCAACCCGCCATCATCAACGTTCGCCGGCCCAACCGGTCCACAAAACTCAGAGCCGCCAGCGTGAAGACCAGGTTGATGGAGCCGGTGACGACGATATTGAAAAGGATATCGTTCACGCTGTATCCGGCGTTGCGGTAAATCTCCTCGGCGTAATTGAAGATCACGTTGATCCCGCTCCACTGTTGCAGCACGGCCAGGAAGACGCCGATACCGAGCACCTTGAGCATGCCCGGCGCCAGCAACTCGGCCCACCGATTTTCACGTGCGTGCGGCTCCACGGTGGACAGCACGTCGGCCAGCGCGCTCTCCGCGTATTCTTCCCCGCCGATGCGCGCCAGCGTGCGGCGGGCGCGGTCTTTCCGCCCGTTGACCGCCAGCCAGCGCGGGCTCTCCGGAACCAATATCGCACCCAGGAAAAAGATCAGCGAGGGAGCGGCCACCGCGGTAAACATCCAACGCCAGCCAAACTGCCCGTTCCACGAGAGGCGAATCATTTCCGCGGTAGCGCCCGCCGGGACCGCCTCGGCGATCAGCCAGTTGACGATTTGCGCGGACAGGATTCCCGCCACGATGGTCAACTGGTTCATGGACACCAGGCGTCCGCGCCACGGCGCGGGGCT
>CAZARO010000436.1:0-5328 GCA_964487165.1 uncultured Solibacteraceae bacterium
TGCACGAACTGAGCGGGCGATTTACGCCTGTCGAAGACCTCTCTCCGGCACTGTCACGGGACCTCCATCGCGCGCTGGAGTTACCCGACCCCATCGCGGCCGTCGAAGCCGCCCTGCTGTCGGCCGCCAACACCGCCCGCCGCGGCGATGGCCTGATCGAGGAGGCCGTTCGCCGCATCGCCCGCGCCAGAGGCGCCACCGATCTCGCCGTGCTCGCTCGCGGCCTCGGCCTAAGCACCCGTCAACTGGAGCGCCGCTTCCACTCCTCCGTCGGACTGCCACCCAAGCTCTTCTGCCGCATTGAGCGCTTGAATAACGTCTTCCGGGCGCTGGGACAAGGACCCGGTAACTGGGTGGACACGGCCATTAGTTGCGGTTATTACGACCAGGCTCACCTGATTCGCGACTGTAAGAGTCTTTCCGGCATGACGCCCGCCATTCTGTTGGCGGAAGACGCGGATTTGGCGCGCTACTTCTACCAGCGATTCGGGATGTCGCATTCGTCCAATACGGCCCGGCGCGCTTCGGTGTAAGGTGAGGAAATGAAAATAACTCGCGCGCTTTTGTTCCTCGGAGTTCTGGCCATGGCCGCCGCCCAAACGGCATCCCAGGCGGTACTGGTCAACCTCGATACCGCCAATTGGGCGAAAGATCAGGGGGCTCCCGCGGATACCGGAGGGGTCGCGCTCCACACCGACCCGGCCACCGGTGCGATGGACCTGTTGGTGCGATTTCCCGCCGGACACGTAATCGCGCCGCACTTCCACGATTCCAACGAGCGGGTCATCGTAGTGGAGGGTCAGCTGACGCTCCGTCAGGATAGCGGCGATAAGTTGATTAACACCGGCGGCTACGCTTTTCTGCCGGCCCACGAAGTCCAGCGGCTATCATGCACTTCGAAGACGCGCTGCACCTTCTATCTTTCGTGGGACGGCAAGCCCGATTCGCACTCCGCGAAATAAAGACAAGAGTTCTCTTATCCGTGTTTATCTGTGGCTAATAATGTCTTCAGTTGCTAACCCCTCACTCATAGAACGCATTCATGAAAACCTTCTATTATTGGAGCGATTGATGTACAATAGCAGGCGTGGGCACGAAGAAACTAAAGCTGATTTCCCTGATCCGCACTTCCAGACAAAATCAGGCGGATGGTGACCGATTTGGCATCACCCGGCAGCTTGAAGACATTGCGACAATTTGCGAACGAGAGAATGCAGAAGTTGTCGCAGAATATCGCTTCGAGAATTAGAGCGGTGCCGCTGTCGATTCCGATCCGGGCTACCGTGAGATGTTGCACCGGGTTACAGGGGATGGCATTGACGGTGTTGTCTTTTCAGAGATTTCAAGATTCTTCAGACCTGAATTTCTCGATCAATACGGCATCACAAAAGCGCTCCGTGAAAATCACAAATTGATGGTCTGTGATATCGGTGCGCTCAATCTCGAAAACCAAGTACACCAACTACTCATCAGCTGAAGCGCAACGGCTTCGATTTGGTGTCTGTCTCCGAACCGGACCTGTGCAACGACGATCCTTCCCGAAAACTGATGCGGCAAATTATGGGCGCTTTCCATGAGTACGAAAAACAAATGATCGTCGTCAAACTCCGTGGCGCACGCCAACGCACGAAGACGAAGCATGGGCGGTGCGAGGGACGGAAGCCATACGGCTACTACCCCGGCGAAGTTGAAATCCTGGAACGTATGAAAGAGCTTTCCGCATCAGGAATCGCGGCTACCGATGTCGCCGCCACGCTTCGGGCAGAAGGTCGTAAAACTCGAAATGGTGGCGCTTGGCTTCAGCCCACGGTCAGCAAGATTTTGAAGCGGGAGAATCGCTGACTGTCTACTTGTGCTTTCTATCGTCCGTTTTCTTGCCGGAAACGAAAAAGAGTTGTCGGAAGTGCCCATGTTCCAGTACAAAGTAATACGTGTCAGGAACATTCTTCTGAAGCTGCTCCGAATAGTTCAAACCACATCGAACGATCATCAGACGGCTATTCAGGTGAAACTCATCATCCGCCCCTTCAAAGCAAGCCGTACACATGATCCACCGTTCCCATCCTGCCCCGTTCGATTTTGCCAACGGTGGAGGGATAACATCGCCTGTTGCGAGGTCAACAAGCGCACTAGCGGAGCAGTTGGACCCGCATCCCCAATATGTGATTCGGTACTGTCCAGCGAAGTTCGGCGGTTCCTTTGCAGCCTCCGTCAACCTTGTCTTGAACATTCGTTCAGAGCGGGTTGTCAGCTTCAAAGGGGCGGGCGGCGGGTTCCAGTTTTCGGTGACAGGATAATCCTCAAAGCGGGGCGGGTGCCTGTCATCGAAGTTGCCGGGTTGCGCCTGTATATGCGTCTCAACAATCCCGATGAAGGCGATGGCAACGATCACCAGCTTCATAAGGCATCGTCCTGTAAGCGGACCCGACGTATCAGATGCCACTCGTTATTCTGCCAGAGGAAATAGTGAGCGTATGAATGGTGGTTCTCCTTGAAGTAATCCGGTGTCGCCCGAATGACCATCAATCGGCTTTCTAGGCGAAATGTGACTTCTGGATTGCCGCCAACAGAGTTGCCAATCCGCAACCACGGTAACGCCAAAGTCGGCAACCCCGATCTGTCGTTCATCGCTAGTGGCAACGAATATACATCGCCTGTCTCAGCATCAACCATCGCCATCATGAGGCAAGGAGAACCACAACCCCATTTCACGACGATCATCTTCCCGGCAAAATTGGGACCCGGATGATTCTGTTCTTTGCCATCCCGTAGAACACCCCAACCCTTTTCGACTCCCTGCGTGATTCGTGTGCGGTACTCTCGTTCAGCGGGCGTCACGATTTTCGGGGCGGCGGGTGTGCCTTCGTAGATTTGCTTTACAGGGTGGTCTTCAAAGCGTGGCAGCGGTGTATTCGCTGTTTGCGACCACGCCGACGTCGCCAGCGCAGATGCCAGTAGCCCATTCAACGAAACCTTCACTCTTTCAGCATAAACCAGACAGGACAGCCCGAAATGCCGCCGTGCGAAATATTACCCCGACCCTGAGAATCGCACCAGCGGCTTCGTATTGCCTTCTGCGATGGTCCTGGTGGACGGCATGGAATGGCGCTACCATTCTCCGTGAGATGAAAACATGCGAAGACGATGGGTAGCGTTGCTGGTCGCAATTCTGGTCACTTCTGCTTTTTCTGCCGAATCGGAGTCGGGATCGGTCTGCGTCGCACCTGCGCCGGAAAAACCCGATAGTATGTTGTCCCCTGACGCTGGCATCGTGTGCAAGCCCGAAAAGCTCTCGCTGAGAATCGACACTCAACCGGCAGTGTCCTGGCCGACTGATAAGAGCCTGAAAATCAATGCCCTTGATTCGACTACTCGACACCGGGTAGTAGTTTTATGTGATGGCAAGCCACGACAATCGTTCACATTCTGGTTCTCGTCATTCAAGACCACCGCTTTATGCCTGTTCATCGGCGGGTATGACACACTTCGACTACGAGAGGTGAAAGAGTGTCCGTGGTGCAAGTGCAAGTGAAGTCTGCATCGGCGCATTTGGGGTTATTTTGCTATCCAATTGAAAATAAAGCCTAGTTTAATCACTCCAATTTAGCAACGCATTCATGAAGAACTTATACGCCGCGTGCGATTGGCCGCGCCATTGCGGCTTGAATCCCAGCAGTATCACGTGGCCCTTGCCGACCTCGACGTCGAGCGCCGCCGCTTTGCCCTCCAGCCGATCCGGCCCGATCAGGTAGCCGCTGGCCAGCGGAGACCGCTCGCGTGGATAGCGCGCCAGCACCGCACCCTTGAAATCCGTCTTGGTATCGAACGCCGGGCCGCCTTCGAACATCACAATGGTGTCCGGCAGCAATCCCGCGGTCAGACGATTCTTGGCGTCTTCGATGTGTACCGTCACCAGGCATCCCGAGCAGGAGAATTGCGCCGCCGGCACTCCCGCCAGCGCATTGGTCACCGGCAGCTTGAATTGATTCACGGCGAATAGCGATGCATTGTTGAACGTCACCAGTGTGCCGCCGTCGCTGACGAAGTCGCGCAGTTCCTGCGTGCCCTCGTCGCCGATTCCGCCGGCATACCGCGCGGCCACCGTCCCGGGACGGCGCCCACTCATGATGGCTTGCTCGCCCATGTCCGGAATCACGATGGTGTCATAGCGTTCGCGCAAATGGCCGGCGCGAATGTCGCCGTTATAGAGGTTGGTGTAAGGGAAGTCGTACTGCTCCAGTATCCAGCGCGTCCAGCCTTCGTCGATGTTCGCGCTCCAGGGCCGGTACAGGCCGATGCGCAGCGCTTTGACCGTCTTCGCGCCCTCCTTCGCGGCGCCTCCATGCAGGTGATTCTCCTTCAAAATGGCCTCGAGCTTGCCCTTGTCGATGTCCGAAGCGGCGATATCGTCGCCGGCGACAGTCACCTTGCCCTTGGCGGCGAGAATCTGATTGATAGCGCGGTAACTCGAATTGGCGCCGCGATTGAACGGCGCCGCCAGGTCGCCCGCGTCCTTGACAAGGCGCAGCGAGTCGCGGAACTGCGCGCTCACCGGCGTGGTGATGGCGTGCGCCTCCACCCCCATCTGGTACGGCAGCGTCCAGCCGGTGACGTCATAAGGCCGCTGCGAAAGCGTGGGGTAAACCTGCGGCTCGAACAGTTCCTTCACCAGCCCGGAGAACGGTTGATCCATGAGGATCACCCAGGCGTCCGGCTTGCTCGCTTGATGCACCTCGATGCCATGCAGCATGAGCTTCTCCATCAGCAGCGCGGCCGTGGGAGCGTCGTGCTGTTCGCGCGGAATCTGATAAGCGAAGGGCGGGTCCTTTTGGAAACGTTCGATGGTGTCGCGCGCCGCGCGGTATTTGTTGTACGTCATCTGCTCGCGATACTTCGTGGAGAGAGTGAGCACCGCCATATCGGCCTGATACATGTAGCGGCAGGCATCGGCCAGCCGCCACCATCCGCCCTTCCAGGGGCTGGAGTAGAGCATCTCCTCGCCCAATCCCTGACGCGTGGTGGGAAATTCGTCGACGGTGTAAAAATGCGGCGTGGCGTATCGATAGAGCGCCGTTTCGGTGAAGAACGAGATGGTATGGCGGAAGTTTCCCACGTTATCCAGATAGCCGGGATACCAAACGTCGAAGGTCTCCTGGTGCATGGAGCCGGGCAGATCGTGGTCGTCCAGGTACTCCGCGATGGTCATGCCGATAAGGTTGAGCCAGCGCACCATGAGCGGGTGCATGTTGGCCGAAATCGGATCGGCGAAGGGTGGCAGGTAAATTCGTCCCGGGAACGGCGCCGACTGGTGCTGCGTATAGAACACCA
>CAZARO010000437.1:0-5319 GCA_964487165.1 uncultured Solibacteraceae bacterium
CTGGTGGTTCCGCCGGGGACGGTGACGCGCTGGGCGGAGGCGGTGATGAATCTGCCGCAAGCGGGAGACGCGCTGGCCGCCATGGCGCGCCGCACCGAAGACCCCACACGCGATCTGCCGCTGGCCACGCGCGAGAGCGTGAAACGCAAGCTGGAAGCGATGGCGCACGCCGACCGGCTGCTCGCGGTGCTCGAAAGCGAAGAGGAAGACGACGCCACGCTGGGGCGGATCTTCGGCGAAGAGCTGCCGTCGGGGCTGGTGCTGGCGGAGTAGACGCGATTGATATCGGCTGTTTTCAGTGTAATAATGGTTTTCAGCAAACGCTGAAAATGTCACCTACACTGAAAGAAGAGGGAATCGAACTCGCGGCCGCCGGCCAGTTGATGGCTGCCCTGCGCGAAGTCCCCGCTCTCCAAAGGGCCGCCATTCGCCGCAGAAGCGCTCACGGCGATTCCCGCGTGGCCTTCATTCTAGCCATTGGTATCGGGGCCAAAGATCGCCGGCTGGTATGCCAGGCGAAGCCGGACGGGCAGCCGCGGACGGCCAGGGAAGCATGTCTCGAACTCGTGGACTACACCCGGTCCGATAAGAGGGACTACCCGGTATTCATCGCGCCGTACATCTCGCCGGCTGCCGCGGCCATTTGCGATCGATACCGGGTCGGGTACTTCGATCTCGCCGGAAACTGCCGCCTGGCATTCGATCGGGTGTACATCCGGCGCGAAGGGTTCCGCAATCCGGCGGTGCGAAAACGGGATCTTCGATCGTTGTACTCGCCCAAAGCGGAGAGGGTGCTGCGGGTTCTGCTGGCCTCCGGTAAGCGAAACTGGCGCATGCAGGAACTCGCCGGCGAAGCTGGGGTCAGCCTCGGCCAGGCGGCCAACGTCAAGAAATTGCTGTTGGATCGGGAGTGGCTCGAAGCCGACAACAAAGGTCTGCGCCTCCGTTCGCTCAAGGATGCCGTGTTGCCGCTGCTCACCGAGTGGGCCGGGAATTACCGGATGGAACGCAACTCCGCGAGCGAATACTATTCGTTGAAGCCGATTCCGCAGACGGAAGCGGAGCTCGCGAAGGCCAAGGTGCGGCTGGCCTTCACCGGCTTTTCGGGAGCGGTACGGTTTGCGCCGGCAGTGCGGTATCAGCGCGTCACGGCCTATCTTCTTGGCAACCGTGCGGCCCTGCTGGAGCGGATGGGCCTGAAACCGGTGCCCTCCGGGGGGAACGTGACATTGATCGAGCCCTATGACGAGGGCGTGTTCTACGGCACGCGGACCATCGAAGGCGCGCCCGTGGTTTCTGCGGTTCAACTGTATCTCGATCTCATGCAGACCAAGGGGCGAGGCGAAGAGGCCGCGTCGGCAATTCTCGAAGAGGCGATCAAGCCGTTATGGCGCTGACCTTTCGCGACTATTCCGCCGATCAGGTGGAAGCGGCCCGGTCGGTTATGCTGGAACTGGCGCACCTGCTGGGCGAATACCGCGACGACATCGTGGTTGTCGGCGGGTGGGTGCCACAGCTCATTCTGCCTTCGACCCCTTTGCAGCACGTCGGCAGTATCGACGTCGACCTGGCGTTGAATCATCGAAAACTCAAGGAAGCTGGCTATGCCACGATTCAGGCGCTTCTTTTGCGCCGCGGTTACGAGCAGGATCCGCGCCAGCCGTTCATCTTTCACCGCACGGTTTCGGTGAACGGAAACTCCATCAAGGTAGAGGTCGATTTTCTGGCCGGCGAGTACCAGGGCACCGGCCGGAAACATCGTACCCAGCCCGTGCACGAGGGGCGCGCCCGCAAGGCCCGTGGCTGCGACTTGGCATTCGATCTCTACGTCGAGACCGAGATCGCCGGCAAGCTGCCCGAAGGCGGGCGGGACCAGGCCCGCATCAGAGTGTCATCGGTGGTCGCTTTCCTGGTGATGAAGGGCATGGCGCTCAACGACCGGCTGAAAGAAAAAGACGCCTGGGACATCTATTTTGCCCTGACCAATTATCCCGGCGGCCTGGATGCACTGGCCGCGGAAATCAAACCGTACCTGAAGCTCAAGTTGGTGGTAGAGGGCCTCCGCAAGATCGCGAAGAAATTCGCCTCGCCCGAGCATATGGGGCCCAAATTCGTCGCCGATTTCGAAGACATCCAGGATCCGGACGAACGCGCCATGCGCACGCGCGACGCCTACGAACGCGTCGCGCACCTGCTGAGCGCTCTCGGGTTCCGCTGAACGCGGGGAGACGACAGTTTCAAATCGGCGTTCATCCGCGTTTATCGGCGGCTAATAAATCTCGCTTGAGAATTTTGTGAGAGACCATTCTATTGGTCGCAGATGAACGCCGATACCTCAAGTCGCCGATCTATCCACCTTTCGAACGCCCCAGTATGAGAAAGTAACGGATGTGTGTGGCCAAATGCCAGCACCTTATGGACCCAGTCGACGATAACGACATCCCCGCCGAGATCGACTTCGGCAAGGGAACTCGCGGACTTCACCACATTCCTCCCGGCGCTAAGATCCTGATGCCCGCCTCCGAGCTTGCGACCGAAGTATTGAAGCGTGATATCGAGATCAACGAAGCGCCGAAGTAGCGCAAGCTTCAGGAGCACCGCCAGGCGAGTGCGCCGCATCCACCAAATTGTGCCGTTCGCCTACGCCCCCATCGCGACCGCGGGCTGAAAATATCGCGGGGCGTGATAGGGCTGGAAACGGTAGCCGATGCCGAAGATGGTCTCGATATACTGGTCGGCGTAGCCCCCCAGTTTCTTGCGCAGGCGGCGCACGTGGACATCCAGCGTGCGCGTGCGGATTTCGGCGCCG
The DNA here is from genome assembly GCA_964487165.1 of uncultured Solibacteraceae bacterium. GTDB lineage: Bacteria > Acidobacteriota > Terriglobia > Bryobacterales > Bryobacteraceae > PALSA-129. The sequence continues at coordinate 2,810 of CAZARO010000437.1, forward strand.
TAACCCCACACCTGCATCAGCAGGGCTTCGCGCGGAATAATCTCACCGGCGTGGCGGACGAGCAGCGACAACAGGTCGTATTCCTTGCGCGTCAGCAACATTCGCTGGTTGTCGAGGGTCGCCGCCTGATGTTCGAAATCCATGGCCAGGTGTTCGTCCCGATACGCTGAGGTTTGATTGCCGATAGCCGATACAGGTCCCAAAATCCCTCCTCGAATTCCCCTACGGCTATGCTACGAACGGCGGCACGATGGGTGATGGCGAAGTTGTAAAATCTTTGTAAATTCCACCCCGCCCGCCGGCTCGATTTTCGGAGTATGATGTCGCACTTGGAGTGTGGCATACTAGCAGATTCTTACTAATCAGTAGGGCCCCGGTACACCGAAATGAGCAACCTCACGTTCAGCCGGCGCGCCGCCGTAATAGGTGCGGCCGCACTGCCGATGATTCGCGTCCTTCAGGGGCAATCGAAGCCGAAATCCGTTGTGATTTCGAGTAATAACCGGGCTAATGGCGGCATCAACTGCTGCAACAAAGCCATGGAGTTGATCAAGGCCGGCAAGGACACGCTGGATGCCGTAATCGCCGGCGTGAATATCGTGGAACTGGATCCGAACGACACTAGCGTGGGCTATGGCGGTCTGCCGAATGAAGATGGCGTGGTGCAACTGGATGCCAGTTGCGTCCACGGTCCCTCGCGCCGCATGGGCGCGGTGGGGGCCATCGAAGGCATTAAGACGCCTTCCAAGGTGGCTCAATTGGTGATGGCGGAGACCGACCACATGATGTTGGTGGGCGCCGGCGCACTCAAATTCGCGAAGGTCTGGGGATTCCCGGAGGAGGACCTGCTCACCGACAAGTCGCGCCTGGCATACCGCGTGTGGAAGCGGGAGATGCGCGACCGCAACGGGCACACGTTTTGGGAATCGAACATCGATGCCCCCCCGGCGCCGCAAGGCAACGACAAGGGAGCTGATAAACCGGCCAAAATGGTGGAACTGAAGCGTGCTTTCCCGGGATACGACGAAGAGACGCTGGCCTGGGCGTATGAAGTGGCTCAGCATCCCCCGCACGGCACCATCAATTGCATCGCGCTCAACGAAAAAGGCGAGATGTCGGCGGTCACCACCACCAGCGGAATGGCATTCAAAATCCCCGGCCGATGCGGGGATTCCCCGATCGTCGGGGGAGGTTTGTGGCTCGACCAGGACGTCGGCGGGGCCGGCTCCACGGGCCGCGGGGAAGAGAATTTGCGGGTCTGCGGGGCGCATACCGTGGTGGAAAACATGAGACACGGGATGTCGCCCAAGGAAGCGATTCTGGACACTCTCAAGCGCGTGTCACGGAATTTTAACGACGACAAGAAGCGCTTGGAAGCGGTCGATTTGAACTTTTACGCCCTCAGCAAGACCGGCGAGTATGCCGGCGGATCGCTGTGGGGACCGGCCAAGTTCGTGGCGTCCACCACCGATGCCGCCGGCCACGTGGAACAATCGGCGTACCTTTATGAACATTAAGAGTTGCAACGTATTTACACTGGCGGCATCTGATATTTTGTAAATTTAACCTTGTCACCTGGAAACTTTTGGGGCCGTTTGTAATCTGGGTAGCGATTATCCTCCTACATGCCTAACAACAGAATATTGCGAAGCGGACTGGGACGTTACTAAGCCATGTCTCAGATTTTTCACCGCAGCACCAACACGTTTGCGCGCATCACGATCTTCGGCGGAGTCTTCATTCTGGCGTTTTTGACCTGGGTTTTCACGGTGCTCGACCGGTCCAGTTACAGCACCCGGCAAAACGAGGTTCGGGAACAGCCCATACCCTTCAGCCATGCCCATCATGTGGGCGCATTGGGCATCGATTGCCGCTATTGCCACACTACCGTCGAGACTTCGAGCTTCGCCAACGTTCCGCCCACCAAGACGTGCATGAACTGCCATTCGCAGATCTGGCTGACCAGCCCCACGCTGGAGCCGGTGCGCGCTAGTTTCCAGGAGGATAAGTCGATCTCCTGGACACGCGTCCACGATCTGCCGGACTATGTCTATTTCAACCATGGCATCCACGTGAACAAGGGCGTGGGCTGCGAAACCTGCCACGGGCGCGTGGATAAGATGCCGCTCATGGCACAGGAAAATGCGCTGCAGATGGAATGGTGCCTGAACTGTCACCGCAACACCGAAAAGTTTATCCGGCCGCGAGAGTTTATCACCACCATGGGTTATCAGCCTGCGGGCGATCAGGAAGAGATCGGCAGGCGGTTGCAGAAAGAATACAACATACAGAGCGTGCGGTTGCTGACGAGCTGTTCCACGTGTCACCGGTGAGTTGACAGCGAGAGATGAGTTATCAGCCAGAGATGAGTAACAACCCTGAAGACCAATTAGATCTCGCGGCCGTTCGCCAGCGCCTGCAGCGGACCAGCGGGCGCGAATACTGGCGGAGCCTCGACGAACTGGCGGCCACCCCGGAATTCGAAGACCTGCTGCATCGCGAGTTTCCCC
>CAZARO010000438.1:0-5317 GCA_964487165.1 uncultured Solibacteraceae bacterium
GCCCGCGGCGGCTCGTCGAGCGCGCAGGTGATTCTCTCCACCGAGCCGATTCTCTACCCCTACGTCACCCAGCCCGACATTCTGGTGGTGATGTCGCAGGAAGCCTACACCCGCTTCGCTCCGCAGTTGAAGCCCGGCGGCATCCTGATCACTGAGCAGGAACTGGTCAACATCGACAAAATGCCCACCGGAATCCGCGTCTACGGCGTCCCAGCCACTCGCCTGGCCGAGGAACTGGGCCGCAAGATGGTGTTGAACATCGTCATGGTCGGCTTCTTTGGCGCGGTCACTGGACTCCTCGAACGCGAGTCGCTCCGTCAGGCCGTGGCCGACTCCGTCCCGCCGGCTTTCCGGGATTTGAATCTGCGAGCCTTCAACAAGGGCTTCGATTACGGCTCTCAGTTGCTGACTGAGCTGGAAAACGGCGACGCGGAAGAAGCCATGTCACTGGAATCGGCGTAATGGACGAGTTGGTCCCGACGGAAGCCATCGAGCGGCGGATTCTCTTGATTCGCGGCCAAAAGGTCCTCCTCGATTCCGCGCTGGCGGAACTGTATCAGGTGCCCACCAAAGTCCTTAACCAGGCCGTGAGGCGGAACCTCGACCGCTTCCCGCCGGACTTCATGTTCCGGCTGACCGACGAGGAAGTGAGGCGGTCACAAATTGTGACCGCCTCCCAGAAGTATCGGAATTCCGGTCAGGCACCGTACGCGTTCAGCGAGCAGGGTGTCGCGATGCTCTCCAGCGTCCTCAAAAGCACGCGCGCAGTCCAAGTTAACATCGCCATCATGCGGACCTTCGTCCGAATGCGGCAAATGCTTGAGACGCATAGGGATCTCGCCGAGAAGCTGCAAATCCTGGAGCAGAAATACGATAAGCAGTTCGAGGTGGTCTTGCAGATCCTGGACCAGCTCATGGAAACGCCGCCCGAGCCGGAACTGCCGAAGCACCCCATCGGATTCGTCGCCTGATTTTTCGCTTGACAGATATAGTGATATAGAGTTATATATCACTAAGTGCAGCTACTCATCAACCCCTCCGACGAGCTTCCCATCTACCGCCAGATCATGCGGCAGATCACCGAAGCCATCGCCGGCGGCCGGCTGAAATCCGGTGACCGGCTCGCTTCCCATCGTGAGCTAAGCGAGCAGCTTGTCATCGCCCCCCTGACCGTAAAGAAGGCCTACGACGAACTGGAAGCCCTCGGCTATATCGAGACCCAGCGTGGACGCGGCACGTTCATCAGTGCCAGCCTCCCGGAACTCGACCGCGCCGATCAAACCGGACAGCTCCAACAATCGGCTCGCCGCCTCCTCGCCCAGGCTTACCTCGCCGGCCTCACCCTCCCCGATGTCGTAGACTTGCTGCACCTAGCCGACCGCGAGCTCACCGGCGTACCGCAAGAAAGGGAGTCGGCATGACACCCGCCGCGCAAACTCTCCGCTTCGCCTGGCGCGACCCCGCGCGCCACCTGGCGCCGATGCTGCCACTGTTCAGCGTGCTCCTCTTCTTAATTTCCCCGCCGTCGCGGGCCCCGTATTGGATCGGGCTGCTGATCCTGCCGATATTCTTCATCAGCACCGCCCTCACCGTGCCGACGTTTTCGGAGTTTGAACTTGCCCTACCGGTCACCAGAACGCAGCTTCTGTGGTCCCGCATCGTGGCATCGCTGGGCATGCTCTGGCTGGCCGTCCTCACCGGCATCGCCACTATGCTCCTGGTGAAACAGCCGTTCCCCGATCTGCGCGAGCCCGTGGCCTTCGCGGCGTTTTTCACGGCCTGCGCATGCCTGGCAACGTCGGCCCGCGTGAGTCCCCGCCGCTTAATCGAGCGGGTTTCGTGGCTCCTGGCCTCGCTGTGCGGTCTCCTGGCGTTGCTCAGTTTGCCGTGGCAGGGCGCACTCGCGATCGCTTGCGTAGCGGCCGTGCCCGTCCTTGCCAGACTTTGGTGGACTTTCGTTCCGGAATGGCATCGGCGCACCAGCATAAGCCTGCCGGCGCCCATCGCGGCCTCCATCTGGCCCCTGATCAAGCTGCTCTTTTCCTGGCAAACGCTCGCGGTCGCGCCGCTGGCATTCCTGGTGGGGAGGAACCTGAGCTGGACCTGCCTCCCGTTTGCCGGCCTCTTCTTAATGACGGTCAGCGCCCGCCAGCGCTGTCTCTTGGCCCTTCCGGTTTCCCGCCGCTCCTTCCTCCTTGCCAGGCTTCTGCCCGTTCTCGCCCTTCTGCTCGCGGGAATCGCCTTTGGCTATCGCGCCGGCCACCTGACTTGGACTTCGCCGGCCGCCTACGCCACCTCCGGAAGTTCCGATTGGCGGAGCTATACCGGCAATCCGCCGGGCCTCGATGTCCCGTTAGATTATTACCAGCGCTCCGTGAACGCACCGCCGCCGGAAATTGTTGCACCCTGGGGTGAAACCGCGCAGCCGCACGGCCAATGGCTCGGCGCGACGTTGCTTTCGTCCCAATTCGCTTACAACCCGTACTTCGTCGCGCCCAGGAATAGCGACCGCTTCTTCGAATGGCAATTCGGCCGCGCCACTCGCGCAATCTACGGCCAGGCTCTCCGCCCCGATGAACTGGCAGCGGCGATCCGCGCGGGACTGAAACCTCTCACCGAGCAGCCGCGCATGGAGATTCTCTCCATGGCGTTCGGCGCGGCGGCCGTGCTCACCCTCGCGTTGCTGTTCGCGATGAGCCAATGGCATTACCTGCGCCACATTCCAAGCTTCCTGCGCGGCATGTTGAAGCCTCTTCGCCTGCCCCTGCTGAGCCTGTTCGCACTCACGTTCTTCATCTCTGCCATGTCTTCCAGCTACGATCCCGTGGCCGCGCGCGTTCAACCCCTGCTCTTCCATCTCTCCGCAATACTGCCGACAAATCTCGCGTGCATGACGCTGGCGCTTCTGGCGCCCCTCGCGACGCTCTATTGGGCCCTCGAAAAAGTCTTCAACCACGTGGAATTCCCCGACCGACCGAAGGAAACCAAATGAACCCCATTCTCGAATTCCGGAACATCTCCCGATCCTTCAAAAAGGGCGTGCCGGTCCTCAACGACGTCACATTCGCCATGACCGAAGGCGAAGTGCTGGGCCTGCTCGGCCGCAACGGCGCCGGCAAGACCACCCTCATCCGCATCGCCATGGGCATGCTCTTTCCCGACGCCGGCGCGGTGCGCGTGTTCGGACTCTCGCCCACCGATGAACCCGTCGCGGTCAAGAAACGTATAGGGTACGTGGCCGAAGACCAGGTGCTGCCCGTCGGATCGAGCATCGCCGACCTGATCGCCCTTCACCGCTACCTCTTTCCCAGTTGGGACCAGACCCTCGAGCGCCGCCTTCTCGACCGCTTCGGCCTTTGCGCCTCCGCCAAGATCAAGCACCTCAGCAAAGGGCAGGCCCGCCAGGCGGCGCTGGTCTGCGCCGTCTGCCATCGACCCGAACTGCTCATCCTCGACGAGCCCGCCGGCGGCCTCGACCCCGCCGCGCGCCGCGAATTCCTGGAAACTTCCATCCAGCTCCTCAATCGCGAGGGCACCGCGATCCTCTTCTCTTCGCACCACATGAGCGACGTCGAACGCCTCGGCGGCCGCGTCGTCCTGCTCGACGACGCCAAGGTCCGCCTGGACCGCCGGCTCGACCAGATCCACGAAGACCACTGCGTCGCCATGATTCCCCGCGGCAGAGTCCCCGACAGCGCCGCCATCGAGAGCGTGCCCGGCTGCCTGCGCGCCCGCCCGGTTTTCGACGACTGGCACGCCGTCTTCGAAGGCACACCCGACGCGGTGAAGCGCCGCTTGCGCGAAGCCCTCGGTATCGACGGCATCCGCTGCGTCAGCGTCCCATTGGAAGAACTATTTGTGGAACTAGTCGGCAACGACCGGCTGGTGGAGGCTTCTTAGATGCGACTGATCGTACTCGCTGCCCTGACGCTGTCATCGCTCTGCGCGCAGCAATTTCCCGACGGCGCCGCCCTCGTGAAGCGGAGCGAAGCAGCGCTGAAAAGACTGCGCAGTTTCCGATTCCAGGATGAGTCCACCAACAGAACGCTCCTCGAAGGCCATACCCTCAACGACAAAAGCGAGATTTCCGTGGCGATGCTCAGCCCAGGCAAGGCGCGCTTCGAGCTGAAGAGTCAGGACGACGACGTCCTGGCCGTCTCGAATGGCGAGTCCACCTGGATTTACTCCGCGGGGTGGCACGAGTATACCCGGAGATCGGCGGCCTCCGGCCCCGAGGAAATCATGGCCGAGTTGGGCGTGGACGATATGATGCCGCACTTCGGGGATGCCCCGATGACGGCGAAGACGATCGGCGAGGAAGCGGTCACCATCGGCGGGCAGACATACGATTGCTGGGTGGTGGAAATGCACATCGCCCCCATGGATTTTCCCGGGAAGGGAGGGGGCAAAATGACGGACGGTGTGATGACCCACTGGTTCGACAAGAAACTCTCGCTCGATCTCCAAAGCACCCTCACCATGAAGGTCGGGATACCTGGCGGCCCAACCATCGAAATGCACCAGAAGACGCAGCGTAAGACCATGCAGATCGACGGCCCCATCGACGACTCGCTGTTGGTCTTCACCCCGCCCGGCGGCGCCAAAGAAGTGCAAAAGCTCTCCATGTTCGGCGGGCAGCGAAGCGCCCTGCCCGACCTCGTGGGCAAGGCCGCGCCGGACTTCACCGTGGAGACCGTCGACGGCAAGACGTATAGCCTGTCGGCGCTCAAGGGCAAGGCCGTGCTGCTGGATTTCTGGACCACGTGGTGCGGGCCGTGCCGCAAAGCCATGCCGTCAGCGGAAAGTGTGGCGCAGGATTACAGAGAGAATCTGGTGGTGCTCGCAGTGAATGCCGGGGAAGAGCGCGATGCCGTGCAGGCGTTCCTGAAGAAAACGCCCATGGCGCACCCGGCGGTCCTCAGCGGCGAAACGGGAATCCTGAAGGACTACCAGGTCAATGCGTACCCCACTTTCGTCCTGATCGGCAGCGATGGCAAAATCGCCGCCTACGAGATGGGATTTTCAGGCGATGAAATGCTGCGCGGCATGCTGGAAAAGGCGGAGTTGAAGAAGAAGTAACGCATCATGGTCTTCTTTCCTGAACACGCGCGACCCTCGACGCCATTAATTAATACCACGAGGCCCAGGGAGAAACCGCCTGCGTTGGTTCCCGCTTGACGCGGCGTAAGCTATTCTTCCGCGTCCGGTGTGCCCACGCGCAGCACCGCCAGGAAGGCCTCCTGCGGGATCTCCACGCGGCCTACGCGCTTCATCCGCTTCTTGCCTTCCTTCTGCTTTTCGAGCAGCTTGCGCTTGC
>CAZARO010000439.1:0-5312 GCA_964487165.1 uncultured Solibacteraceae bacterium
CCACCCTGCCCGAGAAGAAGGCCCTGGTGTATATCACCGACGGCATTTCCAAGAGCGGAATCGATAACCAGGCGCAGCTCGAAGCCACCATCAACGCGGCCACCAAGGCCAACGTCGCCATCTATCCGCTGGATGCCCGCGGCCTCATGGGAGACCCTCCCGGCGGGGACGCCTTGACGGCTTCTTCGCGCGGCAGCGGGCTGTTCACCGGCTCCACCATCAATTCCCAGCGCGCCGCCGTCAACGATTCGCAGGAAACGCTCTCCACTCTCGCGGCCGACACCGGCGGCAAACTCTTCGTCGATAGCAACGACCTCGCGCTGGGCATCACCCAGGTGCAGGAGCAGTTCCGCAGTTATTACATCCTGGGTTACAACACCACTAACACCAATCTGGACGGCAAGTACCGCAAGATTACTGTCAAGCTCAAGAACCCCGAGCTGGCCGGCGCCAAGCTGGAATTCCGCGACGGTTACTACGGCGACAAGGTATGGGGCAAATTCAACGGCGACGACAAAGAGAAGCAGTTACGCGATGCCCTGACGGCGGCCGATCCGCCGACCGACATCCCGATCGTCGTCGAAGTGGACTGGTTTCGCATCTCGCCCTCGGCCTACTTTGTGCCTATTTCGGTCAAGATTCCCGGTTCCGTAATTGCCCTCGCGCAGAAAAAATCGGGCGGCGAGACGGAGTTCGATTTTATCGGCAACGTCATGGATGAGCGCAAGCAGGTGGTCAGCCAGTTGCGCGATTACATCCACGTGAAGCTGGGCACCACGGAGGCCGAAAAGCTCGCCGCGCGGAATTTCAATTACGATGCCGGCATTACCGTCTCGCCGGGGCGCTACCACATGCGCTTCCTGGTGCGCGAAGGGCAAAGCGGCAAAATGGGCGTGTTCGACGCGCGATTCACGGTTCCCGATCTGGCGGCCGATTCCATGACGCTGAAGACCAGCTCGATTGTCTGGAGCAGCCAGCGGGAAATGCTCAAAGCTGCGGTGGGCTCGGCCGAACAAGTCACCAAAAAGATCGCGGCTGCGAACCCGCTCATCACCGGCGACCAAAAGGTGATTCCGAATATCGGCAAAGTCTTCCGCCGCGGCCAGAACGTGTACGTGGATTTCGATGTCTACGACGCCGCTCCCGACCCCAAGAACGCCAACGCCCGCGACGTTGCCGTCAAAATGAGTCTCTTCAATCAGAAAGGCGACAAGGCATTTGAGGTGGGCCCGGTCAAGGCCACGCAACTGGTGGGTACGCGGCCTGACGCGGTACCGGTACAGATCCAGTTTCCGCTGAAAGGCCTGGCGCCCGGCCGCTACGTCTGCCAGCTCAACGTGATCGACGTAGTAGGCCGCAAATTCGCGTTTCCGCGGACGAATGTGGTGATTCAGTAGGGAAAAAGGAGTCAGAAGTCAGAAGCCGCCCCTGCGGGTCCGTGAAGTCAGAATGGCGAGGAGCCATTAAGCTTCGTCATCTCGGTGCGTGACTTCAATTTCACTGCCTCGCGGCGCCCGGTTTTATTCTGACTTCTGACTCCTGACTCCTGTCTTCCATATCCCGAAGGGATATCGAGGCAAGCCTCGCCTCAACTCGCCCTCAGCGCCACCGACGGATCGATCCGCGACGCTCGTCTTGCGGGCAGATAACCCGCCACCGCCGAGACCGTCCCCAGCACCAGCAGCATCCCGAGGAACGTCAGCGGATCGCTGGCCGTCGTCTCGAAGAGCATCCCGCTGAATGACCGCGACAGGATCCACGCTCCCACCGCGCCCAGCGCCATTCCCACGCCTGCCAGCGCCAGAGTCTGCAGAATGATGCGCGCCTGCAAATTGCCCGCCGAAGCGCCGAGCGCCATGCGAATGCCGATCTCCTGCGTCCGCTGGCTCACCGAATAGGAGATCACGCCGTAGATGCCCAGCGATGCCAGAATCAGCGCGAAGAGCGCGAATCCGCCCAGCAGCAGCACCACGAAGCGCCGCGGCGATACCGACTTATCCACCAGTTGCTGCACCAGCCGGAAATCGTTCCCTGGAAGATTCGGCGCTATCGGCTTGAGCGCCGCCCGAATGGCCGACGCGAACTGCTGTGGCGGAAGAGTGGTGCGCACCACCAGGTCGAGCCCCGCCCAATCGCCGCACTGCCGCACGGGAAGGTAGAACTCCATGCCCGCGCCCTGTTCCAGCGCGAGGTGGCGCACGTCGCCCACCACCCCAACCACGCGCCGTTCCTTATCGGCACGCATGATCTTCCCCAGCGCGTCCCCGGCGGGAAACAAAGACCGCGCCATGGTCTCATTGATCAGGATGACGTTTTCATCCGCGGCGCCGTCCCGTGCCGATAGATCGCGGCCGGAACGAATCGGAATCCCCATGGCGCCCAGGTAGCCGTCGCTCACCACGCGCACAAAGCCCACCGGGTTCTGGCCCCTCGGGAAGGTGCGGCCTTTCACCCCCAGGCCCCAGCTGCGATTGCGCCCCAGCGGAAGAGCATCCGTGAGCCCGGCGTCCACCACCCCCGGCACGGATTTGGCGCGGCGCAGCACCTCGTCAAAATAGGCGTTGGCCTCTTCCTGCGACTTGAAGTTGCCGCGATCGGGGTCGATACGCAGCGAAGCCACGCGCTCCGGACGGAAGCCCAGGTTCACGTCGAGCACCTTGACGAAGCTGCGAATCAGCAGGCCCGCGCCCACCAGCAGCACGCAGGCGAACGCGATCTCCGATACCACCAGCGCACCGCGCACCCAGCCGCGCCGTTTTCCTTCCGTGGAACCGCGATTGGTGTCCTTCAGCACGTCGTGCAGCGCCGTCGCGGGTATCTGCAAGGCTGGCGCGAGGCCGAATAAAATTCCCGTCGCGAGGGCCATCAGCAGCGTGAAGGCGAGAGCTTCGCCATCCGTGCGGACGTTCTCCAGCAGCGGAATATTGATGGCGTCCAGATGCGCCAGGGCGCGCGTGCCCACCAGCGCCAACAGCACTCCCAGTGCCGCGCCGCAGCCGGAAAGCGCCACGCCTTCGGTAAGCATCTGGCCGATCAGGCGCCACTGTCCCGCGCCCAGTGCGGTGCGGATGGCGATCTCCTTTTGCCGCGCCGCCGTCCGCGCCAGCAGGAGGTTCGACAGGTTGGCGCACACAATCAGCATCACCACTCCGACGGCGCCGGCCAGCACCATCAGGGCCAGCCGCATGCGTCCGCTCACGTGGTCGGCCAGCGGTGTGACGTGGCCTTCGAAGCTGTTCCGCTCGGGGTGGGCCTGCGTGATCCGCGCGGCCAGAATCTTGATTTCGGCCTGCGCGCTGCCGGCCGAAACACCCGGTTTCAGGCGCGCGACAATCGCCATGGTGTTGCCCCACCGGTTGGTCTCCGGCGTCAGCGGGAAGGGCGCAAAGAGGTCGATGTGGCTGCCGGGAGCGAAGACCGAGGAGAAGTCGAACGACGCCGGCAGCACGCCAGCCACCGTGACCGGCTCATTGTCGATGGTCAGCGGCCGGCCCACAATGGAGCGGTCGGCAGCGAACCGCCGCTCCCAGAATCCGTGACTCAGCAGGACTGCCTTGGGGCCATGCCACTTGCATTCTTCGGCCGTAAACTGGCGGCCGAGGTCCGGCTCCACGCCCAGTACCGGAAAGAAATTGCAGGAGACCGGCACGCTGCTGATGCGCTCCGGCGTTTGCCCGCCAAGCACGTTGTCACCCACTCCGTAGAAGGCGAAATAGCCCGCCATGTCGGCAAACGAGTGGTTCTGCTCGCGGAGGTCGATCAGGTGATCCACCTGCGTGGTCTGGCCCGAGAGCCCCGCGACGTCGTAGTTGGTCACCCAGACCAGCCGTTGTGGATCGTGGAACGGCAGCGGACGCAGCAGCAGCGCGTTCACCACGCTGAAGAGCGTCGAACTGGCGCCGATGCCCAGCCCGACGATGAGGATTGCGAAAGTGGCGAAGCCGGCGTCCCGGCGTAGCGAGCGGAACGAGTAGCGCAGATCTTTCAGGAAGCTATCCAGCCAGCGATATTTCACGATGATGGTTGGACGGTCGGGAGGCCGGCTCGTTAGCAGGAGAGGGCTGAAGGATACACGCCTGCAAATTGCCGCCGAGGCGAACCGCGGCGGCGAAAAGCGTGGTGCGCAAGGATGCCAACTGCGGGGCGGCCGACAGTCCAGCTATTGCGTGTAACAACCCAGCTTGAGCGCCGCAGTTGTCACGATTTCTACGTCGACCACATTCACAACTTTGTCGCCGTTCAGATCGTTCACGCCGGCAGCGAGCCCCAGGGCTTCATTGATGAGCTGCTGAACATCGCCTACGGTTACGCTTCCGTAACTGCCCACATCGCACGGGTTTACTGCCTGGGCGGATACCGTGGTGGTGGTATCCGGTGAAGACTTAGGGGCCTGGACGTTGCCCGCGCCGTCGGTGGCGATGCTGTAAAAGGCATACGTGTGCCCGGCTTGACCGCTATAGGGCGCTGAAGTCGGGGTTACGGCTGTCTGCCAGGGCGTGTAAGCCCCCCCGTTATCGGACACAAAGATCGTGTAAGTGGCGATTCCTGAACCTACATCTGTTCCGGACCACGCAACCGTGAACGTAGTCGAGCTTTCGGTGGACGGAAGCGCCGTCACGCTGCTCACGGGAGGGTTCGCATCGATGGTGTTGAGCCACGTTGGTGTATTGATAGGCGCGTTGGCGTCGAATACCACGGTGGCCTGATTGGCGATCGGAGTGCCAGTGGTGAGAGGTGCAATCGGCATCACCGTAAAGACGACAGCGGCCTGGCCTTTCACGCCATCGGTGTCGGGCGGCAGGAAGCCCAACGTGGGATCCGACGGCGGCAGACCGGTGGAGGGATCGATCGTGGTGAAGGTCCATTTCAGCAAGCCGGTATCCGGATTCAGAGTGCCCTGAATGCGGACCGACAAGCTGGAGCTGATGGAGTACGTCGCGTTAAAACTATTCGCCCCGGATGGGGGCGTCAGAACGGTAGTGCCGAAAGACAGACTTCCTAGTCTGAGCGAACTCAGGTTGACCTTGGTGGGATCCAGTTGATCGGTGACGATGGCCTGTGAAACCGGGAGCGTGGCGCTGGCCTGGTTTTCGAAAGAGACAACGTAGCTCAAAGGTACGGAGGGTCTGACGTAGCGGCTGGCCGACAAGTCGCCACTGGGACCGCCTTTGTCGTTCGGGTCCTCACCCGACCCCGAGCTCGAATCGTCGCAGCCCGTGTCGTCTCCCGATCCGTCGCCGGTATCGACCAACGTCTTGGGCGAAAAATGCAGGTGTCGAAAACTGGCGCGTGGCCGGCGCCTCCAGGCGTGG
>CAZARO010000440.1:0-5307 GCA_964487165.1 uncultured Solibacteraceae bacterium
GTCAGACCCGCGGCTGCCGTTCGGCGGAGTGAAGCGCTCGGGATACGGCCGCGAGTTGAGCGCCTACGGAATCCGCGAGTTCGTGAACGTGAAGACCGTGCGGGTCAATTGACACAACTCCACTTTCGCCGCCGCGAAACCCGCGGCGCCGCCGTTCGTGCCTTAGAGCCTATGACGCGACCTTGGCAAGCCGGTCCCGTTGCCGCACGCACGCCGCCACAAACGCGTCGACGAATGCGCTGGGCGCCTCCATCTCCGGCTGGAACAGCGTGGCGGCGAAGAACGGGTGACCATCCAATTCCACGGCGCGGATCTCGTCCTGGTCGTCCACCGCCGTCACGTGGAGGGAACTGCTCTCCATCAGGCGCCGGTAACGGCTGTTGAGCCCAAAGCTGCAGTAGTACAGCACGGTCATTTCGGCCACGCCGTACGCTTTGCGGAGGCCCGAGCCGGGTGTCAGCCGGACCCGCGCCTTCACGCCCGCGAGCGCGCATCCCAGCGGAGAGATGAGCGGAGTCGCGGCTTTGGGGTTGGTCTTTTGATGATCGGCATCGGCCATGCCGAGCACGTTGCGCGCGTGTTCGATGAGTGCGTACTGAAAACCGGCCGAGGTTCCCAGAAAAGGAATGCGCGATTCGCGCGCGCGCCGGATAGCGCGCAACGCTCCATCGGCGCTGCGATAGGGCATGCCGGGAACACACCAGATACCGTCGAATTCCGAGAGGGAATTGCCGTTGACGATGGAATCGGTGGGAACCCAGACGCCTTCCGCAGGTGCTCCGGGTGCGGCGGCAAGGGCGCGCGGGATGGCCTGATGGGCCTTCTGTGTTTCATTAAAATCGCCTACGAGGGCGATTCGTATCCCTGAGTGCATGGCGGGGATTGTTTCAGAAATGTTAGTCGGACGCAAGGGGTGTGTTAATTCGGATAAGCGGCCCTGGAATTGAAGTAATTAAGCCTGATGATCGGTGACGTTACCCATCGACGCGGTGCTTCCTGAGAAGCGTCGAGAAAAGCTCCGGACGGCAGCGAAAATTGGTATGCGCGAGGCGTTCCAGAGCGTGTGCCAAATCGATCAGCCCACGTTCCGCGGCAAGATCGAGCACGCCCAGGGTTCCGGTCACCTCGAATCCTTTGCTCGGCGCAACCGCCGAGCCTTTGCGCTCGTCGATCAGGATGAGATCGGCCTTGAGGCACAGGCCCAGGGCAATTGCCGCTCGCTCGCCGGAATCGAGAGTCGCAAGGAGGGGGTCGTCTAGTTCCGGCGCGGAGGACACACTCACCCAATCAGGCAGGTGTTCCGTCCACGTTTGCACAGCTTGAGGCGCCGAGGGATGGCGCAGTTCGTCAGCCACCGCCGAGGGAAGTGTGACCTTCCCGAATAGGAGTGGGAGCAAATCGATCTCACCGATTTGCACCAGATACCGTACGGGACTGGTATCCGCGACAACCAGGAGCACTAGAGACCGAGCCGCCGCAATCCAGCGCGTTCGCGTTCCAGGTCTTCCAACGTGTACTCGATCCAAACGTTGTGAGCATGCAGGAACCCGTCGATTTGGTCGCTGGTCTCGAAGCCAAGGAGGCGCCGCAAATCTGGTTTGGTGAGATTGCCCAGCCGGTATTCGTCGGCGACGAACGCCGCCAGAGCACGCTGTGATAAGTCCTGCGCGGTCGCGTGGAGACGTTGGGCAAAATCGTCAGGAATTTCGACAGTCAGAGTCATAGCATGCTCGTTTCATTTTATCAGGGTCGGAAGAAAGCACGAATGAGCACGAACTTCCGGGCGGGTTACCTGTCCTTCCCGCCGAACTCTTCCATTACCGCGGCGCATGCCGCCGTTGGCTCCTGCGGCGCTTTTCCCAACTGGCGCACGTTCACCGCTACCGACTGCCACTTATATTTCCAGCCTGCGTGGGCGCATATCTCCAGCGCCCCGCACTTCGCCAGTTGCTGCGCAGCGCGGCCGTCGGTGTTCGCCGCGTCCGGCCAGAATTGGCCGTGAATGGGCGCTTTGCACGCCGGCTTGCGCACCGCTTCCGGGTCTTTCGCCAGGCAGCCGGCCGCCATCACCAAACAGAGAATAATCCGCTTCACGACCTCATTTTCGGTGAATATCTCCCGCGAAACGCAGCTTTGCCAGGCGAAAAGTACCGCCCGCAAAATCGTCCGGTACTATCACCGTTGCTACACTGAAAACGAGCCTGACACCATGAAGCAAGAGGCCTCTTTCTTCGAAAATCGTGAAGCCATTCTCATCTTCATCGCCAAGAAGTTGCGCGACGCCACCCGCCTGGAATCCGTGCTGACCGAAGCGGGCGTGGACTACGGCGTGGAAGCCGACGAATATCGCGGCGGCGTGGTCTTCTCCTCCACGCGCATCGGCGCCTTCTTTTATGTGCTCCCGGAAGCGGCGGAGGCCGCTCGCGCAATCGTGGAGCGCGCCGGCTTCAAGCCTTATCTGGAGCCGGTCCCGGATAAGTAGTCACCGCCCGTCGTCGCCGCCATCCTGCTGCCGGAACATGCGGTGCGCTTCATCCGGCGTGCCGATCATCTGCAGTAGGGTATCCATGTTGACCGTCACCTGGATCACGGTGGCCTCATGGCGCTCGAAGGTGGCGATCAGCACCTCGCTCGACTTGCCGATTTCGCCGGCCAGCACGTAGCTCGATTCGCCGTCGCGCCGCGAATGCGTCACCACCAGCGCATGCAGGCCGCCGCGGCAGACCTCGTCCATGACGCGGTCCAGTTCCACCTGGCCGTCGTAGTCCGGCGGCGATGGCAAGTCCTCGAACATCGCCAGCTTGAAACCGCTGGTCCCCGCCGGATGCGCCACTTTGACAAACAGATTGGCCACGCCCATCAGCGGAACGTGAGTGCGTTTGACCCCGTAGTGCTTTTCGATGGCCTTCACGACGCGGTCGAACTCGCGGTCCGCACCATACGCGGCACTGACGGCGACCAGAAGTAAGGCAAGCAGGCGAGAGCTCATTTCGCCTCCCTCCATCCGTGGCCGGAGCCGATCGCGACATCGAGCTCGGGGATTCCGAAGTGCCCGCCCAGCCCCATCAGTTCGCTGGGATCGCGCGTCCCCACCACACTTACGACGGTCAGCTCCATGGGCTCCGCGCAGAGCACTACGATGCCACCCAGATTGCCGTCGCTGCCGACTTTGAAATAGACGTCCACCTTCTCGCCGTCCCTCTTCGACGTAACCCCGACGATTCGCGACCACTGCGGCGCCTTCACCTGGGCGCGGATGGCGTCTACATCGGCCATATCGTATTGTCCCTCGCTCGAAAACTGGTAGCTGCGGACCACGAGGCTCTCCAGCCCGGAGAGCATCTTTTTGGCGCCAGCCTCGTCCTGGCTTTTGGCGGAAAGAAACCGGGCGGCGAGCTTGAGCAGAGGGCCGTCAAGCGTTACATCCACGGTTTCCTCGGCTTTGGCGGCCAGCTTGTCCAGGCTCGCCGGCATCCGGATCTCTTGCGCCCCCAGCGGCATCAGTGCCGCGGCGAACAGAATTGCAATAATTTTCATGACTCCTCCTGGCTTGTGATGCATCTTACTCATCAGCTAAGTACGCGCCGCCCCCGGAGCGGAATGCAGTTTCTTGCGGCGCCCGGCTCCGCTAGACTATTAGGAGCGTTTTCTATGGACTTCTCGAGGGATCTGGGTATCGCACTCGACCACGCCCGGGCGCGCACCGATGAGTTGTTCGCGTTGGTGACGCCAGGCTCCATCTACGATCGGCCCATTGCCGAACGCCATCGCCTGGTTTTTTATCTGGGCCACGTCGAGGCTTTCGATTGGAACCTGCTGCGGGGCCACCGGCCGGATGTGCCCGCGTTCCATCCGGAGTTCGACCGGCTGTTCGCCTTCGGCATCGACCCTCCGCCGGGGCAATTGCCCTCAGACCAGCCGCGCGACTGGCCTTCCGTCCCGGAAGTGGCGGAGTACAACCGGCGCGTGCGGGCCGAATTCGATGCCGCGTTTGGCCAACTGCCGGAGCAGTTGTGCCACGTGGCCATCGAACACCGCCTGATGCACGCCGAGACCCTGGCGTACATTCTGCACAATATGGAATACGAGAAGAAAGTCGCGCCCGAGGGCGCTGCTCCCGCCGGCCCGGACGATGCGGTCCATCCGCGGATGGTCGATTTCGCCGCCGGAAGGGTGCAACTGGGACTTCCGGCGAACCAGGGCTTCGGATGGGACAACGAATTTGATGCCCATTGCGTGGACGTACCCGCGTTCTCCATCGGCAAGTATAAAGTGACCAATGGCGAGTACCTGGAGTTCGTGCGGCAGGGCGCCGCGCCGCCCTTCTTCTGGCAACTTCGTGACGGTGAATGGCGCTATCGCGGGATGTTCCAGGATTCCCCACTACCGCTCGATGCCCCGGTCTACGTGACGCATGATGAGGCGAAGGCCTACGCGCGATGGCGCGGGCTGCGGCTGCCATCTGAGGCCGAGTTCCAGCGGGCCGCATCCGCCAGCGGCATCTCGTCCAACGTCGACTTCCGCTACTGGGACCCTATCGCGGTGAATGCCGACGAGCAGGCGCAGGATGGCGCCGCTCCCCAGCAAATGGTGGGCAACGGATGGGAGTGGACCTCGACGGTCTTCGCGCCCTTCCCCGGATTTAAGACGATGCCGTTCTACACCAATTACTCCGAGCCCTTCTTCGATGGTGCGCACTACGTATTGAAGGGCGGATCGCCTCGCACCGCCGCCTGCATGTTGCGGCCGTCGTTCCGCAACTGGTTCCGGCCGGCGTATCCTTATATCTACGCCACATTCCGGTTGGTGGCATCGTGATGCTGGCGCCGGCTCTGGACTCCCAGTTCGTGCGCGAAGTGCATGCCGGGCTGAGCGGCTTCGGACAAAAGACGCTGCCCTGCCGCTACCTTTACGACAGCGTCGGCTCGGCGCTTTTTGAGGCCATCACGTACCTTTCGGAGTATGGGCTCACGCGCGCCGACGCGCGAATCCTGCAGACACACGCCGCGGAGATTACCGGCAGCCTGGCCGGTCCGCTGGCGGTGGCCGAACTCGGCAGCGGCAGCGGGATTAAGACGAGGCCGCTGCTGGAGAGCTTGTGCGAGCAGCAATCCTTGGCGTATTACCCCATCGATCTCTCTGCCACGGCGCTGGCGCAGTGCGAGCGGGAACTGGAACCGCTCGCGGCGATCGTTCCCATCGAAAAAAGCTATCTCGAAGGGATGAGCGAAGTAGCGTCCCGCCGCCGTGCCGGCGAGAAATTGCTGGTGCTGTTCCTGGGCAGCACCATCGGAAATTTCGAGCCCG